>DUTZ01000009.1 GCA_012841845.1 Actinomycetales bacterium
GAACAGCCCGGCGACGGCGCCACCCGCGAGTCGCACCGGGATCGCCAGCGTCTCCGGGAGCAGCCGGGCGACGGTCAGCGGACGCGACAGGAAGTGCACGGCCCCGCCGGCGACCAGCGCGAGGTCGTGACGGCGGCCCGCGTGGCTCCGCATCCCCTCCGGATCGACCGGGGCCGCGCCGTCCGGGCCGTCGCAGATGCGGTCGAGCAGGCGGGCCGCGGAGAGCCCGTCCATGACCACGTGGTGGATGCGGACGAGCACCGGGAGCGAGCCGTCCGCCGCCCCCTCCAGGACGTGCACCTCCCAGAGCGGGCGCCCGGGGTCCAGGGGCCGGGAACAGAGCTCACCCACGAGGTCGAGCACGTCCGGGCGCTCACCCGGGTACGGCACGTCGTGCCGGTGCACGTGGTCCGGGATGCGGAGGTCGAACGCCTCGACCCAGGCCGGGTGCCCGAGGTTGGCCGCGGAGTCGGCAAGCGTCCGGCGCAGTTCGGGGATCGACCGGAGACGCCGCCCGAGTTCCGCGGCCGCGCGCTCGAACGAGTACCCGCCGGGCATCCCCGAGGGGTCGAGGTCGAGGATCGCGTTGACGACGAACGACTGCTCCGCGGTCTCCAGGTAGAGGTACGCGGCGTCCCATCCGCTGATCCGCTTCACGACGTCACTCCCCGGCGCGCTCCAGCAGGTCGTCGAGCGCCGCCTCGATGCCGCGGGCGACCACGTCGGGGTCGGGCACGAGGTGCTCGCACGTGATGACGCCCAGGTCGAGGTGGTCGTCGAAGGACAGGCTGGTCACCGAGATCCCCGCGCCGTGCAGCAGCGGCCCGAAGGGGTGCATGTGGGTGATCCGGGCGCCGAGGAAGTAGATGGGGTTCCGCGGGCCCGGCACGTTGGAGATGATCATGTTGTAGATCACCGGGTGCCGGTCGGCCAGGCGGAGCGACTCGTACGCCCGCATCCCCAGGTCCAGCAGCCATCGCGGACTCATCCGGCCCCAGTTGTCGAGCAGCGCGGGGCGGATGCTCCCGGCCTGCTTCTTGGTGGTCTCCGACGCCGCCGCGATGCGGCGGTAGCGCGCGACCGGGTCGGCGACGTCCGTGGCGAGCGCGGCGAACATGGCCGAGACCTGGTTGGCGCCGCTCGTGGTGAGGTCGGCGCGGGTGGACATGGGGACGATCGCCACCATCGAGGAGGCCGGGGTGTCGCCGTGCCCGGCGAGGTAGTCACGGACGGCCCCGCCCACGACGGTGAGGAGGACGTCGTTGATCGTCCCGCCCCCGAGGCGCCGGCGGGCCTCCTTGACCCGGGCGAGGTCGAGCGTGGCCGTGGCGACCGCGCGGTGGGGGGTGAGCGTCCGGTTGAACAGCGTCCGCGGCGCCGTGAACGGGGCGGGCATGGACTCGCCGCCCCCGGCCTGCTCCTTGGCCCGCTTCATCTCCTTGGGGATGGACAGCGTCTCGGGCAGCAGGCGGAAGAACGCCAGCGGCCGGCCGAGGAGGTCCCAGGCGCCGCCCGCGATGAGCTGCAGCGTGCTCGCGCGGCCCACGTGCGTGCGGACGAGCGTGGGGTCCTGGTCGGGTGTCGAGGCGTCCGTCCCCGCGAGCGTGGAGAGCAACTCCGCGCCGAGCATGCCGTCGATGATCGCGTGGTGGACGCGGCAGAACGCGGTGACCTCCGGCGCGTCCGGCTCGCCGCGCTCGATGATCCACACCTGCCACAGGGGGTGCGCGCGGTCGAGCGGCTTGGAGGCCAGGCGTCCGCACGCGGCGAGCAGTTCCTCCTCCGTCCCACCCGGGCCGAGGTCGATCCGCTGCACGTGGTGGGCGATGTCGAAGTCGAAGTCCTCGACCCACGCCGGGTGGCCGATGTTGAGCCGCGAGTCGTGGATCTTGCGCCGGAACGGCGGGATCGCCTTGACCCGCCGGGCCAGTCCGTTGCGGAGCCGCTCGAACGAATAGCCCTCCTCGATGGTCGAGACGTCGAGGTGGACGACGCCGTTGATCACCATCATCTGCTCGTCGGTCTCGAGGTAGAGGAAGCTGGCGTCGAGGCCGGTCATCCGTTCCACGGCGTCACCCTTCGTTCTTCGTGGTGGGGTTCTTCCCGGTCGCCTTCGTGGCGGCGGGGCGCTTACGCGCGGGGGTCTTCCGGGCGGTCTTGCGGGCCGGGGTCTTCTCGGCGGGCACCTTCTTCGTCGTCGTCGCCCCGGCCCCGCCCCCGCCGGCCCCGCCCTTCTCCCGGGTCAGTTCCAGCAGCCGGCCCATCGACTCCCGGATCCCCTGGGCGAACAGCTCCGGGTCCGGCACGAGGTGCTCGCAGGCGTTGATGCCGATGTCGAGCGTGTCGCCGACCGACATCGCGGTGACCGACAACCCCGAGCCGTGCATGAGCGGGCCCAGCGGGTACATGTGCGTGACCCGCGCGCCGAGGAAGTCCAGCTTCTCGCGGGGGCCCGGGATGTTGGAGACGATGAGGTTGTGCACCACGGGGTGCAGGTCCGCGAGGTGGAAGTCGCCGTACAGGCGCATGAGCAGCTGCAGCGCGGTGGCGGGCGCGAACTCGGCGACGTCCTGGATGAGGTCGGGCCGCAGGGCGCTCTTCGTCTGCTTCTTGCCCCGGCGCGTCCGCGCCGAGATCGCCCGCAGCCGCCGGAGCGGGTCCTGGATGTCCGTGCCGAGCGAGGCGAACAGCACGGTGACCCGGTTGTTGCCCGCGCCCGGACCGTCCGCGCGAGTCGAGACCGGCACCAGTGCCACGAGCGGCTTCTCCGGCAGGTCGTCGTGGAACCGCAGGTAGCGGCGCAGGCCGCCGCCCACCGCCGAGAGCAGTACGTCGTTGACCGTCACGCCGAAGGCCTCCTTGACCTCCCGCATGTCCGCCAGGTCGAGCGCGACGCCGGCGACCGCGCGGTGCGGCGTGATGGTGGCGTTGAAGCGCGTCCGGGGCGCGGTGAACGGCGCGGCCCTGGGGACGTCCGACGGCGAGGTGTCCGGTTCCTTGGCGGCGGTGGCCCGGCGCAGCTTGAACGGCAGGGCCACCGCCTCCGGCACGAGCCGGGCGAAGGTGAGCGGGCGGCGCACCATGTAGTCCCACGCGCCGCCGGCCACGAGGCCGATCGGGTTGGTGCCGCCGGCCTGCACGCGGACCAGTTCGAGGTCGCGGGCCGTGGGGCGCTCCCCGGCGGTGCTGAGCTTGCGGAGGATCGCGGCGCTGTTCGTGCCGTCGAGCAGCGCGTGGTGCGCGCGGAAGTAGACCGCCACCGTGTCCGGCTCCGCCAGGCCCTCGAGGACCCACATGTCCCACAGCGGCCGCGAGCGGTCCATCGGCCGGCCGCCGAGGATCCCGCACATCTCGAACAGCGCGTGGTCGTCCCCGGGCGGGTCGATCACCGCGCGGCGGACGTGCTGGGTCACGTCGAGCTCGTACTCCTCGACCCACGCCGGGTGGCCCAGGTTGAGCGCCGAGTCGTAGATCTTGCGTCGGAACTCGGGGATCTCCTTGACCCGGCGGGCGATCTCCGTCTGGATCCGCTCGAAGCTGTACTCCCCGCGCAGCGCCGAGACGTCGATGATGAGGATCCCGCCCACGAGGAGCTTCTGCTGGGGCGTCTCGAGGTACAGCAGGCTCGCGTCGAAGCCCGTCATTCTCTCCATGTGGCGTCCCACCCTTCCGGTCGCACCGGCCCACCGCGACCGTGACGTGCTCCATTGTGGCCGGGCCCGGCCCGGTTGTGGCCGAGTTCGTCGGACGGGACGGGGGAGCGGGACCCGTCAGGGCCTAGACTCGGGCCCGTGGCCGAGAACGCACAGACCGACTCCCAGACCACCGCCGAGGCGGCGGCACCCCGACCCGTCCTCGTCGTGGACTTCGGCGCCCAGTACGCGCAGCTCATCGCGCGGCGCGTGCGCGAGGCCCGGATCTACTCCGAGGTGATCCCGCACACCGCGAGCATCGAGGAGATCCGCGCCAAGGACCCCGTGGCCCTGGTCCTGTCCGGCGGGCCGTCGAGCGTCTACGCCGACGGCGCCCCGTCGCTCGACCCGGCCGTGTTCGACCTGGGACTGCCGGTGTTCGGCATCTGCTACGGATTCCAGGCCATGGCCCGGGCCCTCGGCGGCGAGGTCGAGCACACCGGGAGCCGCGAGTACGGCCGCACCGACATGACGGTGGCGGGCGGCGACCTCCACGCCGGCCTGCCCGGGCACCACCCGGTGTGGATGAGCCACGGCGACGCCGTGACCCGCGCCCCCGAGGGCTTCACCGTGACCGCCTCCTCCGCCGGCGCGCCCGTCGCGGCCTTCGAGTGCGCCGAGCGCCGCATGGCCGGCGTCCAGTACCACCCCGAGGTGCAGCACTCGCCGCACGGCCAGCAGGTGCTCACCCGCTTCCTCACCGAGGTCGCCGGGCTCGAGCCCACGTGGACCGCCTCGGCCATCGCCGACGAGCTGGTCGCGGCCGTCCGCGAGCAGATCGGCGACGGTCGCGCGATCTGCGGTCTGTCCGGCGGCGTCGACTCCGCCGTGGCCGCCGCGATCGTCCAGCGCGCCATCGGCGACCGGCTCACCTGCGTGTTCGTGGACCACGGCCTGCTGCGCGCCGGCGAGCGCGAGCAGGTCGAGCACGAGTTCGTGGCCGCCACCGGCGCCCGGCTCATCACGCTCGACGACTCCGAGACCTACCTCGGCCACCTCGCCGGGGTCACCGACCCCGAGACCAAGCGCAAGATCATCGGCCGCGAGTTCATCCGCTCCTTCGAGCGGGCCGTGGGCCAGGCGCTCGAGGTGCAGGGCTCCGACGGCGGTTCCGTGGACTTCCTCGTCCAGGGCACCCTCTACCCGGATGTCGTGGAGTCCGGCGGCGGCTCCGGCACCGCCAACATCAAGAGCCACCACAACGTGGGCGGCCTGCCCGACGACCTCGAGTTCACCCTCGTCGAGCCGCTGCGTCTGCTGTTCAAGGACGAGGTCCGTGCCGTGGGGCGCGAGCTCGGCCTGCCCGAGCAGATCGTCGGCCGCCACCCCTTCCCGGGCCCCGGCCTGGCGATCCGCATCATCGGCGCGGTGGACCGCGAGCGGCTCGACACCCTCCGTGCCGCCGACGCGATCGTCCGCGAGGAGATGACCGCCGCCGGGCTCGACGCCACCGTCTGGCAGTGCCCCGTGGTGCTGCTCGCGGACGTGCGCTCCGTGGGCGTCCAGGGCGACGGCCGCACCTACGGCCACCCCATCGTCCTGCGGCCCGTGTCCTCCGAGGACGCCATGACCGCCGACTGGACGCGCATGCCGTACGAGACGCTGGCCCTGATCTCCAACCGGATCACCAACGAGGTGCCCGACGTCAACCGCGTCGTCCTGGACGTGACGAGCAAGCCGCCGGGCACCATCGAGTGGGAGTAGGCCCCCGCCCCGCGTAGCGCCCCCGCGGTGCCCCGTCCCGCGCACAGCCACACGCTCCAGCATCATCCACACGCGAAATTTCCCGTGTGGATGATGCTGGAGCGTGTGGATCGGTGGGGTTGGGCGGTGGGGTCGGGCGGTGGGGTGAGGCCGGGCGTCGGTCAGCGGCGGACGACCATGAGCAGCCCGACGAGGATGACGACGACGAGACCGGCGGCCCACATGAACGTGGTGCTGATCGCGGGCGCGCCGACGATCGCCCACACCGCCACGCCCATCGAGAGCAGCCCGGCGATCGCGAGGACCGGCGATCCGGAACGCCCGCGGCGGGCGACCGCGGTCGAGCCGGTGTCCGCCGGGGCGGGCGCGGGGGCGAAGGTCTCCGGGCCGACGCCGTAGCCGAACTGCTGCGTCGGGGTGAAGCCGGCGCCGTAGGGGAGCGGGTCGTCGAGCGGTCGGTCGGCGAAGGTGGGCGACGGGGTGGGGATCTCGTCGAAGGGACGGTGGGCCGGGTCGGTGGTGCGGGTGGGCATGCTCTCTCCCTGATCGGTCGTGGCGGGTGTGGTCTCGTCGTCGTCACTCATCGGGTCACCGCCACGCTGCCCACGCCACTACGGACGTCGAGGGTGAGCACCGGGCCGCCGGGGCCGTCCGCGCCGTGGTCGAGCCCGGACGGGCACTCGACGCTGCCGACCCCGGAGTGGCAGGTGACCCGCACGTCGAGGTCGCGGGGCAGGTCGATGTCGATGCTGCCGACGTCGGTGGTGACGGAGTAGTGGCGGTCGCGGTCCAGTTCGAGGCCACTCAGGTCCACATCGACCGAGCCGACCTTGTGGACCACCGGGGTGTCGAGCTGGGCGGGTTCGGTGATCACCACGTCGCGCGAGCCGGAGTCCTCCCAGCCGCCCTCGGGGATGTACGGGTTGACCAGCGAGGCCAGCAGGACGAACCCGGCGAGCGGGCCGGCCACCACGAGCAGGCCGTGTCCGCGGCCGGTGACGGCGCCGACGATCAGCCCGGCGGCCACCACGGCGAGGGCGATCGCCGCGATGGTGGTGGCGGAGAGCCACGTGACGCCGGCGAACTGCGCGAGCCCGATGCACACGGCCACGGCGATGATCGCCAGGCCCAGGGTGATCTTGGTCAGACGCGAGCGCGGCTCGGGCTCGGGCTCCGGCGCGTCGCCGGGCTCGGGCAGGTCCCACGCGAAGGGCGCGGCGCCGAGC
>DUTZ01000072.1 GCA_012841845.1 Actinomycetales bacterium
ATCCAGCTCGCTCTCGACGTGGGCGCCTCGGTCGTCGTGCTCCACCCGCCGTTCCGTTGGCAGAAGGGCTACGCCGAGGGATTCACCGAGGGTGTGGCAGAGCGGGAGGCCGCCACCGGCATCGAGCTGTGCGTCGAGAACATGTTTCCCTGGCGGGCCGGGCGCAAGGGCGGCCAGCGCCGTGAGCTCGAGGCCTACCTGCCTCACTGGGACCCGGTCCCGCAGCCCTACGACCACGTCACCCTCGACCTGTCGCACACAGCCACCGCCGGAAGCGACGCCCTGGCCATGGCCGAGGCGCTGGGGGAGCGGCTTCGCCACATCCACCTGGCCGACGGCCTCGGTTCGGTCCGCGACGAGCACCTCGTCCCCGGTCGCGGCTCCCAGCCCTGTGGTGAGCTGCTCGAGACCCTTGCCGGGCGCGGCTTCGACGGCTCGATCGTCGTCGAGGTCGGCACACGCAAGCTCAGCCCGCAGCAGCGTGAGCTGGACCTCGCCGAAGCCCTCGCCTTCGCCCGCCTTCATTTCGCCCCCGCCCCCGCAGACTCCACCGAGTCCTTCCACTAGACGACGGCCCGGTCTTCGACCGCGGCGTGCCGGGGTGAACCGTAGGCCAGGGCCCGGGCAGGTTCCCCACACGTCCGGCCCGGGGCGAGCAACGGCGCATGATGGGGACGTGACTGAGTTGCTCCTCATCTCCAACGCCGCTGCGGGCAGCGCGGACGACGCGACCGTGGCGGGCGCGCTGGCCGTGCTGCGGACCGGGGCCCACGTCGAGCACGTCCAGACCCACGGCCCGGAGCAGCTGCGCGCAGCCGTCGCGAACCGGCGCGAGCGCACGGTCGTCGTCGCCGGAGGAGACGGGAGCCTGCACGCCCTCATCCAGGTGCTCGACGAGCTGGGTGGCCTCGCCGACCAGCCCACGGTCGGCCTCCTCCCACTCGGCACCGGCAACGACTTCAGCCGCACCCTCGGACTGCCCTCCGACGTCAGGGACGCGGCCACCACGGTGCTCGCCGGGAACACCACGCCGGTCGATGTCATCCGCGACGACACCGGCGAGGCCGTCATCAATGTCGCCCACATCGGCGTCGGGGCGGAGGCAGGAGAACGGGCTCGGCCGTGGAAGGCGAGGTTCGGCCGGGTCGGACTGGGGGTCCTCGGGTATGCCGTCGGCGCCGTGGAGGCTCTCGTCGCCACGGACGGATACCGGCTCGCCGTCACCGCTGACGGTCGCCCGGTCACGACGGGACGTCGACGGGTCCTGCAGGTCGCCGTCGCCAACGGCAGGACGATCGGTGGAGGTGCCGAGATCGCCCCCGACGCCGATCCCGGGGACGGCCTCATCGACCTCTCCGTCTCGTTCGCGGCCGCCCCGCTCGCCCGCCTGGCCTATGGCCTGGCGATGCGCACGGGCCGGCATACCGACCGGGACGACGTGGTCCGCCTCCGGGTGCGGGAGGTGACCGTCGTGGCCCGTCGGGGGACCTTCACGGTCAACTCGGACGGCGAGCTGTCCGGTCCGGTGCGGCGGCGGTCCTGGCGGATCGAGCCCGGCGCATACCGCATCCTCGTCCCGTCGATCGAGCCCGACCGGACAGAGTAGGTTGATGCCCATGCTCAACCCCGCCGACCTGCTGCGCGCCGGACTGCTCCAGCTGAGCGAGTCCGACCTCGTCCGCTCGACCATCGTCCGGGCGCCGGTGTCCCGGGATGTCGTCACGAGG
>DUTZ01000073.1 GCA_012841845.1 Actinomycetales bacterium
GCCGGGGCCGGGGCCGACTCAGTGCTTGACCGGGCACTTGAAGTCGACGGGCCACTCGGTGATGCCGTTGAGCCAGCCGGAGCGGATGCGCTTGTAGTCGCCGAGCGACTCGAGGTCCGGCATGTGGTCGGCGATGGCGTTGAAGATCAGCTCGATCTGCAGCTTGGCCAGGTTGGCGCCGATGCAGTAGTGCGGGCCGTTGCCGCCGAACGTCAGGTGCGGGTTGGGGTCGCGCGTGATGTCGAAGGTGAAGGGGTCGTCGAAGACGTCCTCGTCGAAGTTCGCCGAGCCGTACATCAGGGCCAGGCGGTCGCCCTTCTTGATCTGCTTGCCGCCCATCTCGACGTCCTGGGTGGCGGTGCGCTGGAAGGAGGCGATCGGCGAGGCCCAGCGGAGGATCTCGTCGTAGGCGGTCTCGGGCCGCTCCTTCTTGAACAGCTCCCACTGGTCGGGGTTGTCGAGCATCGCGATCATGCCGTGGGTGGTGGCGTTGCGGGTGGTCTCGTTGCCGGCCACGGCCAGCAGGATCACGAACCAGCCGAAGTCGTCGGCGGAGAGCTTCTCGCCGTCGACGTCGGCCTGGATGAGCTTGGTGACCAGGTCGTCCTGGGGGTTCTCCTCGCGCTCGGCGGCCATCTTGCCGGCGTAGTCCAGGAGCATCGCGGCGGAGGTGTTGGCGTCCTCGGCCAGCTCCGGGATGTCGTAGGAGGTCATGAGGTTGGACCACTCGAAGATCTGGTGGCGGTCCTCCTGCGGCACGCCGATGAGCTCGGCGATCGCCTGCAGCGGCAGCTCGGAGGCCACCTCGAGGATGAAGTCGCCCGAGCCCTTGGCGGCGGCCTTCTCCACGATGTCCTTGGCGCGGGCGGCCAGCGACTCGCGGAGCTTCTCGACGTTGCGGGGGGTGAAGCCCTTGGAGATGATCCGGCGGTGCTTCTTGTGGTCCTCTCCGTCCTGGTTGAGCAGGAGGAAGCGCATCATATCGATGATGGCGCGGTCGGTGCCGGGGGCAAAGCGCGGGATGGCGGTGTTCTCCCAGGTGGAGAACTCCTCGTTGGTGCGGCGGGAGATCTCCTTGATGTCCTCGTGCTTGGACACCACCCAGTAGCCGGCGTCGTCGAAGCCGTCGCAGGCCGGGTCGCTCTTCTCGACCCAGTGGATCGGCTCGGTCCTGCGGAGCTGCGCCCACTCGGGGTGCGGGAGGCGCTTCTCGTAGAGCTCCGGGTCGGTGAAGTCGAAACCCTCGGGGATGGTGACTGGCTGCACTGCATACTCCTTGACCGCGTCGGATGCGTCCGGTGCTCACTGACCGCAGGCGAGGCCTCGCAGAGCCGGCGACCGAGCGGTAATCTAGAACACGTTCCACACAGCATACTAGAACAGGTTCACCGCGGGCCACCAGTTTCCGCGGCTCCGTTCACTTGGAAGGACTCCCATGGGTAATCCCGTCATCGTCGAGGCCGTACGCACCCCGATCGGCAAGGCGCGAGGCGTCCTGTCCGGCCTCCACCCCGCGCATCTGCTGGGCGCCTCCCAGAAGGAGGTCATCCGCCGGGCGGGTATCGACGCGAGCCTGGTCGAGCAGGTCGTGGGCGGCTGCGTGAGCCAGGCCGGCGCGCAGGCCAACAACGTCACGCGCGGCGCGTGGCTCGCCTCGGGACTGCCCTGGCAGACCGC
>DUTZ01000074.1 GCA_012841845.1 Actinomycetales bacterium
CGGGGCGCGGCGCCGGCCGGCACTCGATGCGATCGACCGGCGCGTAGGTGGAGGCGAACGAGTCGGTGCTGACCGTGTCGTCGCCGCGCGTGACGGTGCGGGTGACGCGCACGGTGTAGCCGTCCTCGCCGGGCTCGGGGCGGCACCCCTCGCCGTTGAGCACCCGCGTCTCGGGCCGCCGGATGTCGGTCCGCGGCGAGGTCGAGGTCCGCACGTCGTACTCCGGGGTGCCCCACAGCCGCACGGTCACGGAGGTGCCGGTGCCGAAGGCGTCGATCACCAGCCCGGTCCCCTGCGCGTTGCGGAAGCCCACGTCGGAGGTGCCGGTGGCGTCGCGGCCGGCCGGGAAGGCGTCGTGGGCCACGCCCCGGCCGGTGCGGACGAGGTCCTGGGCGCCGGCCTCGTAGGCGGCGTTGAACAG
This sequence comes from Actinomycetales bacterium, assembly GCA_012841845.1. Taxonomy (GTDB): domain Bacteria; phylum Actinomycetota; class Actinomycetes; order Mycobacteriales; family Mycobacteriaceae; genus Dietzia. The sequence continues at coordinate 422 of DUTZ01000074.1, forward strand.
GGCGGTGGCCACGGCGTCGGTGGACACGCCCGAGGTGGCCGTCCCGGCGACGTCGGCCATGGAGAACGACTCGCCGGCGGGGACGAGGTGCCCGGCCAGGGAGGCGAGCATCGACTGCGCCCCGCCGCCCGCGCCCACGGCCACGGTGAACTCGCCGACGGGGGCGCGGATGCCGGCCTTCTCGGCCTCCTCGGTGGTGAGCTCGGGGTCGCGGCCCACGTAGGCGACGGGCATCACCCGCGGCCCCTCCGTGTCCGTCATCTGCCCCGGCAGTCCGCCGAGCAGCGGGCCCCAGTTGACGGTGCGGCCCTGCACGGCGGGGACGACGCTGGCGGTGGTGCCGCTGAACGAGAAGGTGGCGTCGCGCCCCTCCTGCTCGGTCTCGGCCATCATCGGCTCGAGGATGCCCTTGGCGGCGTCGGCGTCGAACCGCGGCTCCAGGACGTCGCCGTTGCGGACGAAGCTCAGGTATTCGCCGATCCGGTCGCGCGGGAACACGATCGGCACGGCGTCCGGCCCCTCGGGGTCCACCATCTCGATCTCGCGCTCGGGCGGCCGGGCGCGCTCCTGCCCGGGCTGGGCGGGCGGGGGCGGCGGCGTGGTGGTGACGGTGGTGACCGGCGGCTCGGTGCCGTCGGGCCGCATCCGCGAGGCCAGGAGGGTCACGTCGCGGCCGGCGGCGGGCTCGGCGATGTCGCGGATCAGGGCCCGGACCTGGTCGGCGTCGGTCTCGGTGGGGGTGTAGACGACGGCGAGGTCCACGCCGTCGTCGTCGAGCCAGTGCGCCAGGATCTCGTCCCGCGACCGCTCGATCTGCAGCCGCTGTCCGTCGAGCGGGATGGCCGAGCGGACCTCCTCGCGGTCGAACCAGATGGCGCCCTCGCGCGGCTCGAAGTCGGCCTGCAGCGCCAGCTTCTCGAGGAACTCGGTGAGCCGCGCGTCGGGGATGATGCTGGCGATGCCCACCTCGCGGGAGAGGAACAGGCTGAAGAAGCGGGTGAACGGGTTGAGCGGCTGCTCGCCGCCCCGGTCGAGGGTGCCCTGCCAGTCCACGGACAGTCCCACGGAGCGCGGATCGAGCGAGGTGGAGACGACCCCGGCGCGCAACGCCACCTCGTCGTCGACCTTGGGCCCCAGTTCCCGGATGAGGCGCTGCTCGGCGTCGGCGGTCTTCATCCCACCCACGTCGATCCCGGCCACGACCGTACCGCGCGGCACCCGGCCGATGCTGTTGACCAGGTCGAACCCGTAGAGGACGGCCAGGGCCATGAAGACGCCGACGGCCGTGTAGATCCACCGCGACCGCACGCGGTACCGGCGGCGGTCGGAGGCGGCCGGGCGCGGGTCGGCACCCTCGAGCACGACGGGCCGGGCGTGCCCGTCGTCGCCGCCGGTGGTGCGCTCGTCCACGCGTCCTCATGCCTCCTCACGGGTGGGGATCACGGCGACCGGGTGAGCGCCGCGACCGGGGGATGTCCACACCCGTTCTGTCGTGATGAATCCCACTATGGCGGACTCCGGGCCCACCTCGCAGGACGCGCGCCGCGCCGGCGCCCTGTTCCCTGGGGGTTTCGCACGGGAGGGCCCGGATGTTACGACGACGAGGCCGGCCCCCGCCCGGGAGTGGGCGGGGGCCGGAGTCGGGCCGAGGGGCGCTTCTCAGCGCGGCACGGTGTCGCTTCTCAGCGCGGGGCGGTGTCGCTTCTCAGCGCGTCGCGGTGTCGGCTCAGCGCTCGACGATGGCGGTGATGCCCTGGCCGCCGGCGGCGCAGATCGAGATGAGCGCGCGGCCCGAGCCCTTCTGCTCGAGCAGCTTGGCGGTGGCCGCGAGGATGCGGCCGCCGGTCGCTGCGAACGGGTGGCCCGCGGCGAGCGAGGAGCCGTTGACGTTGAGCTTGCTGCGGTCGATCGCGCCGAGCGGGGCGTCCAGGCCGAGACGCTCGGAGCAGTACTCCGCCGACTCCCACGCGGCGAGCGTGGCCAGCACCTGCGAGGCGAAGGCCTCGTGGATCTCGTAGAAGTCGAAGTCCTGCAGGGTCAGGCCGTTGCGCTCGAGCAGGCGCGGCACCGCGTAGGTGGGGGCCATGAGCAGGCCGTCCGGGGTGTGGCCGTGGTGGCCGTGGACGAAGTCGACCGAGGCGGTCTCGGAGTCCACGAGGTAGGCGCGGACGGGGAGCTTGTTCTCCTTGGCCCAGGCCTCGCTGGCGAGCAGCACGGCGGAGGCGCCGTCGGTGAGCGGCGTGGAGTTGCCGGCGGTCATGGTGGCCTCGGTGCCGTGGGCCTCGGCGTCGCGCTTGCCAAACACCGGCTTGAGCTTGGCCAGCTTCTCGGCCGTGGAGTCGGCGCGCAGGTTGTTGTCGCGCGCCACGCCGAGGAACGGGGTCACCAGGTCGTCCTGGAAGCCGGCCTCGTAGGAGGCGGCGAGCTTCTGGTGGCTGGCGGCGGCCAGCGCGTCCTGGTCCTCGCGGGTCACGCCCATCTCGCGGGCGGTGATCGCGGCGTGCTCGCCCATCGACAGTCCGGTGCGGGGCTCGGAGTTCTGCGGCTGCTCGGGGACCAGGCCCTGCGGGCGGATCTCGCCGAGGAGCTTGACACGGTCGAGAGTGGTCTTGGCGGCGGAGACCTTGATGAGGGTCTTGCGCAGGTCGTCGTTGACGGCGAGGGGGGCGTCCGAGGTGGTGTCGACGCCGCCGGCGATACCGGCCTCGATGCGGCCCAGGGCGATGGCGTCGGCCACCTGGACGGCCGAGGCGAGGCCGGTGCCGCAGGCCTGCTGCAGGTCGAAGGCCGGGGTGTGGGAGTCCAGCACGGAGCCGATCACGGACTCGCGGGTGAGGTTGAAGTCGCGGGAGTGCTTGAGCACGGCGCCGGCGGCCACCATGCCGAGCTTGGCGCCCTGCAGGTGGTAGCGGCTCGCGAGGCCGTCGATCGCCGCGGTGAGCATGTCCTGGTTGGAGGCGTCGGCGTACGTGCCGTTGGACCGGGCGAAGGGGATGCGGTTGCCGCCGACGATGGCGACCTTGCGGGGGCTGGTGGTCACGTGTGTCAACTCCGTTGATCGAGGATTGCGGTGGCCTACGGGGCGGCCCTCCGCGTATTGTTACTCAGCAGTAAGTTACTTGTCGACCCCGCACGGGCACGGCAGGATGGCCGGAAACGCCGCCGCCGTCACCGAACGTCGACGTACCAGCACCGCACCAGGAGTTGATCGGAACATGGCCCAGGGCAACCTCGACCTCTACTCGCAGTTCGTGACCTCGGCACCGGGGTCCTTCATCGCCGGCAAGGTCGGCCTCCCCCAACCGGAGCAGCTCCGCCGCCACGAGGTCGGGCAGCCGGCGCTCGACGGGCCGGTGCTCGTCGGCGGCGAGGGCCGACTGGCCGAGCCCGTGCGTGCGATGCTCGAGGACGGCTACGAGCTCGCCGGCACGGACGCCGAGGGCAAGTTCGCCGGCCTCGTCTTTGACGCCACCGGCGTCCGCCGCGCCGAGGACCTGCGCGCGCTCTTCGACTTCTTCAACCCCGTCATCCGTCGCGTCGCCGCGAGCGGCCGCGTCGTGGTGCTGGGCACCACCCCGGAGGAGACCGGCTCGGTCGAGGAGCGCATCGCGCAGCGCGCCCTCGAGGGCTTCACCCGCTCGCTCGGCAAGGAGATGAAGCGCGGCGCCACCGTCCAGCTCGTCTACGTCTCGGCCGACGCCGACGCGGGCGCCTCGGGTCTCGAGTCCACCCTGCGCTTCATCCTCTCGGGCAAGTCGGCGTACGTCGACGGCCAGGTGTTCCGCGTCGGAGCGGGTGGCGCGACCGCCCCCGCCTCGTGGGACACGCCGCTCGACGGCAAGGTCGCCGTCGTCACCGGTGCCGCCCGCGGCATCGGCGCCGAGATCGCCGCCGTCCTGGCCCGTGACGGCGCCCACGTCATCTGCTGCGACGTCCCGGCCGCCGGCGAGGCCCTCTCCGCCACCGCCAACAAGGTCGGCGGCACCTCGCTGCCGCTCGACGTGACCGCCGCCGACGCCGCCGAGGTGCTGGCCCAGCACGTCAAGGAGCGCCACGAGGGCGTGGTGGACGTGCTCGTCCACAACGCCGGCATCACGCGCGACAAGACCCTCGCCGGCATGGACGCCGCCCGCTGGGACTCCGTCATGGCCGTGAACCTCGTGGCCCCCGAGCGGATCACCGCCGAGCTCGCCGAGAAGGGCGTGCTCGCCGAGGGCGGCCGCGTCGTGGGCGTCTCCTCGATGGCCGGCATCGCGGGCAACCGCGGCCAGACCAACTACGCCGCCTCCAAGGCCGGCGTCATCGGCTTCGTGGACGGCGCCTCCGCCGAGCTCGCCTCGCACAAGGTCACCGTCAACGCCGTCGCCCCGGGCTTCATCGAGACCCAGATGACCGCCGCGATCCCCTTCGCCACCCGCGAGGCCGGCCGCCGCATGAACTCCATGCAGCAGGGCGGCCAGCCGGTCGACGTGGCCGAGGCGATCGCCTACTTCGCGAGCCCGGCCTCCTCCGCCGTCACCGGCAACACCATCCGCGTGTGCGGCCAGTCGCTGCTGGGTGCGTGATCGCATGAGCACCCCGAACAGCCCCGGCTCGGACGTCGAGTACACGACGCTGCCCGCCATCCCCAACCTGCTCGCGCAGTACGGCAAGGCCGCCGTGGGCGCCGTCCCCGTGGTGGGCGGCTCCCGCAGCGCCGACTCGATGCCCGCCAAGGGCGTCGAGGTACAGGGCGTGACGGTGGACGTGGCCAACCTCGCCGCCTACACCCGCGTGTGCGGGCTGCGGCTCGGCGACGCCCTGCCGCTGACCTACCCGTTCACGCTGGCGTTCCCGCTGAGCATGCAGCTCATGCTGGACCCGGACTACCCGGTGCCGGCCATGGGCTCGGTGCACCTGACCAACGAGATCGAGTCGCACCGGCCGCTGCGCGTGGGCGACGAGCTCACCATCCGCGCGCGGGCCGAGAACCTGCGGGAGCACCCCGCGGGCCTGCTGCTCGACATCGTCACGGAGATCCGGACGGGCGACGACCCCGACCCGGCGTGGGTCCAGCGCTCCGGCCTGCTGTCCAAGCGGCGCACCTCGCTGACCCCGCCCAAGGACGCCCCCCGGCCGCCGAAGCCCGAGCCGCCGACGGCCGCCGAGATCGGCGACCCCACGATCGTGAAGTCGGTGACCGAGGCGCAGATCGCCGAGTACGCGGCCGTCTCCGGCGACCGCAACCCGATCCACGTGTCCAAGGTCGGCGCCAAGGCGTTCGGCTTCCCCAACGTGATCGCCCACGGCATGTGGACCGCGGCCACGCTGCTCGGCGTGGTCGAGGGCTCCATCCCCGAGCGGGCCCGCTACTCGGTGGAGTTCGGCAAGCCCGTCGTGCTCCCGGCCAAACTCGGCGTCTACGCACGCCGCGACGAGGCCACCGGCTCGGGCGGCTAGGGCTCGGGCGTCTCGGGCGGCTCCGGCGCCCCGGCGTGGTCGCTCACCGTGCGCAACCCGCGCAAGCTGGGCACCATCCACGCCACCGCGTCGATCGAGGCGCTCTAGCCCCGTCCGCCCCGGCGGCGCCCACCCGCGCCCCATCCGCCGCCCCCCGAAATCGGCGACTCCGCTGTTGGATC
>DUTZ01000075.1 GCA_012841845.1 Actinomycetales bacterium
GCGGGGACGGGCGGGGACGGCGGGACGGCGTGCGTCAGATGTAGATGGCCGGGTCGATATAGAACTGCGCCTCGCGCAGCTCCTCCTTGGACGACTTGGCCGGCCGGGCCACGCCGGGGATGCCCACGACCACCGAGTCCGCCGGCGCGCTCTTGACGACCACGGCGTTGGCGCCCACCGACGAGTCGGAGCCGATCTCGACCGGGCCGAGGATCTTGGCCCCGGCGCCCACGGTGACGCGGTCCCCGAGCGTGGGATGCCGCTTGGTCTGCTTGAGCGAGACGCCGCCCAGGGTGACGCCGTGGTAGATCATGCAGTCGTCGCCGATCTCGGCCGTCTCCCCGATGACGACCCCCATGCCGTGATCGATGAAGAACCGGCGACCGATGGTCGCGCCGGGGTGGATCTCGATCCCGGTGAGGAAGCGCGCGAACTGGCTGAGTGCCCGGGCCGCCCCCTTGGCAGCCCCGCCGCGTCGCCACAGCCGGTGGGACAGGCGGTGGATCCAGATGGCGTGGAGGCCGGAGTAGACGACGGCGACCTCGGCGTCGCCGCGCGCGGCCGGGTCGTGGGCGCGCGCGGCGGCGAGGTCCTCGCGAACGGTCCTCAGGATGCTCATCAGTCGCGGTAGTCCTCGAAGAGCATGGTGGAGACGTAGCGCTCGCCGTAGTCGGGGACGATCACGACGATCGTCTTGCCCGCGTTCTCCGGGCGCTTCGCCACCTCGAGCGCCGCCCACACGTTGGCGCCGGAGGAGATGCCGCAGAGGATGCCCTCCTCCTTGCCGAGGCGCCTGGAGACGGCGAGGGAGTCGTCGAGCGTCACGTCGATGACCTCGTCGTAGATCTCCCGGTCGAGGATCTCGGGCACGAAGTTGGCGCCGAGGCCCTGGATCTTGTGCGGGCCGGCCTTGCCCTCGGTGAGCAGCGGCGAGTCCTTGGGCTCGACGGCCACGATCTGCACGTCCGACTTCTTGTCCCGCAGGTAGCGGCCGGCGCCCGAGACGGTGCCGCCGGTGCCGATGCCGGCGACGAAGATGTCGACGTCGCCGTCGGTGTCCTCCCACACCTCCGGGCCCGTGGTGCGGTTGTGCACGTCCACGTTGGCCGGGTTGGCGAACTGGCGGGCGAGCACGGCGTTCTCGCGGGAGGCGGCCACCTCCTCGGCCTTGGCGACGGCGCCCTTCATGCCCTCGGAGCCCGGGGTGAGGATGAGCTCGGCGCCGTAGGCGCGCATGACGGCCCGGCGCTCGACCGACATGGTGTCGGGCATGACGATGACCGACTTGAAGCCGCGGGCGGCCGCCACCATGGCGAGCGCGATGCCGGTGTTGCCGGAGGTGCCCTCGACGATCGTGCCGCCGGGCTTGAGGCCGCCGGAGGCCACGGCGTCGTCGATGATGGCCGCGCCGATGCGGTCCTTGACGCTGCCGGCCGGGTTGGCCGACTCCAGCTTGGCCAGGACGGTGGCCTGCAGGCTGTCGGTCAGGGCGTTGAGGCGCACCAGCGGGGTGCGGCCGATGGTCTCGGTGACGTCGGAGTAGATCTTGGCCATGGGGGAAGTTCCGTTCTCGAGAATGAACCGATCTGTCTACTCCGCAGTGTACGGGAAGTGCGGCGCGGGGTGGGGCAAAGGGTGGTGACTGGCGGCGCGGCCCGGGCGGGGCCGATAATCGACGGCGGTCCTCGTCGTCGTCCCCGAAAGGCCACCTCACCCATGCGCGACGTCTCCGTCCCCGCCGGACGCCCGGTGACCCGGGCCGACCTCGTCCCCGTGGTCGCGCGGGAACGCGCCGCCGAGTTCCCCCGCACCATCCCCTTCGAGCACTTCCACGACGGCGCGTGGCGCCCGGTGACGATGGGCGAGGTGGTCCGGCGCGTCGACGAGATCGCGAGCGGCCTCGTGGCCTCGGGCGTGCTGCCGGGCGACCGGGTGGCGCTCATGGCCGCGACGCGGCTCGAGTGGGTCCTCGTGGACATGGCGGTGTGGACCGCCGGCGCGATCTCGGTGCCGGTCTACCCGTCGTCCTCCGCCGCGCAGCTCCAGTGGATCCTCGAGGACTCCGCGGCCCGCGTCCTCGTGGCCGAGGGCGACGAGCACGCCGCCGTCGTGGCCGCCGCCGAGGTCCCCGCGACGTGCGAGACCGTGGTATACCTCGACGACGGGGGGCTCGAATACCTGGAGGAACGCGGCCACGACGTGGACCCGCAGGTCCTCGACGACGCGATCGCCACCCTCGGGCCGGACACCCCGGCCTCGATCGTCTACACCTCCGGGACCACCGGCCTGCCCAAGGGCTGCGTCCTCACCCACGCCAACCTGCTCGCCGAGTGCCACGGCCTGCTCGACCACCCGATCGGCACGGTGGGGCGCAGCGGCAACAAGACGCTCATGTTCCTGCCGCTCGCGCACGTCCTGGCCCGCTCGGTGACGTACACGATGTTCCTCGGCGGGGCCACGACCGGCTTCTGGGCCGACACCTCCACCCTCCTGCCGCGGCTCGCCGACTTCCGGCCGCACATGATCCTCGGCGTGCCGCGTGTGTTCGAGAAGGTCCGCGACGGCATCGCGGCCCAGGCCCGCGCCAAGGGGCGGATCCAGCAGGAGATCTTCGGGCGCGCCGAGCAGGTGGCGATCGACGCCAGCGTCGCCCGCGGCGGGGACGGACTCGGCGACGCCCGCGAGCC
>DUTZ01000076.1 GCA_012841845.1 Actinomycetales bacterium
CTCCCGGGCCGGGGGCCCCGCGCGTCCTCCGGTCGGGCCGGAGTCCGGTCAGACCCGCGCCGGGTCCGGCCGGTCCCACGCGCGGTGCGTGGCGAGCAGCGGCGCCAGCGCCTCGACCGCGCCGCCCGGCTCGTCGAACGACACCACGCCCGGCGTGCCGTCCGTGATCCCGAAGTCCACGAGGTCGGCCGACACCCCGGCGAGGTGGGCGATCGCCTTCTTGTGCCGGAACATCTCGCCGATGAGCACGTCCACGTTCGGGTCGGCCGGCGTGCCCAGGAGCACCAGCGCGTCGAACTCGATCGACCGCTGGGTCCGGTAGGTCCGCGAGACGGCCACCGTGTCGCCGTCGCCGGCGTCGTCGTCACCCAGCACCCCGCCCCGGGGCGCGATGACGAGCGGCACCATGTCGGCCCCGAAGACCGCGTCGACCACGGCCCTGGCCTCGGCGGCGCCCGTGTCGGGCCCCACGAGGACCCCGATCTGCCGCCCCTCGACCGGCCACTCCCGGCCGACCTGCGAGAGCGCGGGGCTGGTGGTGACCTCGGCCGTCGCGGGGACCTTCCGCGGGGCGGGGAGCCCGAGCCCCTCGGCGACGGTGACGGCGAGGTCGTGGTCGATCCGCGCGAGGCACTCGACCTGCCGGACCTTGATCGCCTCCTCGTAGCACTTGCCCAGCTCGAAGGTGTACGCGGCGGCGGTGTGCTCCTTCTCCACCTCCGACAGGCTGGAGTAGAAGAGCGTGGCCTGCGAGAAGTGGTCGTCGAAGGACGCCGGCGCCTCGCGCTCGACGCGGGCGTCGGCGATCCGCTGCGCCACCTCGACCAGGGCCGCGTCCTCGGTCCCGGCGAGGAACGGGCACCCGCCGTCCAGACTGTTGGGCCGGTAGGGCGCGACCCCGGCGTGGACGGCGGTCTGGTGCATGCCGTCCCGCGTCATGTCGTTGACGTGCGCGTGCGGCCGGTTGACGGGGATCTGCCCGAAGTTCGGCCCGCCGAGCCGCGAGAGCTGCGTGTCCAGGTAGGAGAACAGACGGCCCTGCAGGAGCGGGTCGTTGGTCACGTCGATCCCCGGCACGAGGTGGCCCGGGTGGAACGCGACCTGCTCGGTCTCCGCGAAGTAGTTCTTCGGGTTCCGGTCGAGCGTCATGGTGCCGATGACCTGCACCGGCGCGATCTCCTCGGGCACGATCTTGGTGGGGTCGAGCAGGTCGATGCCGTGGAACATCTCGTCGGCGTCGTCGGGCATCACCTGGATCCCCAGGTCCCACTCGGGGTGGGCGCCGGCCTCGATCGCGTCGGCCAGGTCGCGGCGGTGGAAGTCCGGATCCATGCCCCCGGCGAGCTGGGCCTCCTCCCAGACCTGGGAGTGCACCCCGAGCCGGGGCTTCCAGTGGAACTTGACCAGGCTCGTCTCGCCGGCGGCGTTGATCACGCGGAAGGTGTGGACGCCGAAGCCCTCCATCATCCGGTACGAGCGCGGGATGCCCCGGTCGGACATGTTCCACAGCGTGTGGGCCTGCGCCTCGGTGTGCAGGGAGACGAAGTCCCAGAACGTGTCGTGCGCCGACTGCGCCTGGGGGATCTCCCGGTCCGGGTGCGGCTTGCCGGCGTGGATGACGTCCGGGAACTTGATGGCGTCCTGGATGAAGAACACCGGGATGTTGTTGCCCACGAGGTCCCACGTGCCCTCGTCGGTGTAGAACTTCGTGGCGAAGCCGCGGGTGTCGCGGACGGTGTCCGCCGAGCCCCGCGAGCCGAGCACGGTGGAGAAGCGGACGAAGACCTCGGTCTCCTTGCCCTCCGCGAACAGCCCGGCCCGGCAGACGCTCGCGGCGGCGCCGTTGGCTCGGAACACGCCGTGCGCGCCGGCCCCGCGGGCGTGGACCACGCGCTCGGGGATCCGCTCGTGGTCGAAGTGCATGATCTTCTCCCGCAGGTGGTGATCCTGCAGGAGGGTCGGGCCGCGGCGGCCGGCCTTGAGCGAGTGGTCCGTGTCGGTGACGCGGGCGCCCTGGGCGGTGGTGAGGAACTCGCCCTGCTGACGGCCGGCGTCCTCGCCGTCCGACGACCGCTCGCCCGTCGGGCTGTGCGGGGTGGGGCCGGACTGGTCGTGCTTGGTGGGCAGCGGGCCGGTCGGCTCGGTGGGCTCCTCGACGGTCGGGGGCTTCGCGGCGGGCGCGCCGGGCACGACGTCGCCGCCCCCGGCGATGTCCTCGGCGATCTGCTCGGCCTTGTCGGCGATCTTCTTGGCGGTGGACTTGGCACCGGACGCGGCGGACTTCTTCTTGGCGGCCATGACTGCTCCTTCCGGGGCTGGGGTGAGACCTGCTGTGTCACAGGACTCTTCCAGTCGCCGGGGGGCCGTCAACCAGTCGCGGGAGCGCCCGGAGGGGCGTAGGGTGCGCCCCGCCGGGCCCGGGCTCGGCCGCCGGGTCGGGGCCCGCCGGGCCGGGATCAGCCGCCGAGCGCGACGGCGCC
>DUTZ01000077.1 GCA_012841845.1 Actinomycetales bacterium
CGCGCCGTCGCCGAGCGACTCGCGGCCGACGGCCACCGCGTGGCCGTGACCCACCGCGGATCCGGGGCGCCGGAGGGCCTGTTCGGCGTGGAGTGCGACGTCACCGACGCCGACTCCGTGGACGCCGCCTTCGCCACCGTCGAGGCCGAGCTCGGCCCCGTCGAGGTGGTGGTGTCCAACGCCGGGATCACCGACGACACGCTCCTCATGCGCATGAAGGAGGAGCAGTTCACCCGCGTGCTGGACGCCAACCTCACCGGCGCGTTCCGCGTGGCCAAGCGCGCCTCGCGGGGGATGCTGCGCGCCAAGTTCGGGCGGATCGTCCTCATCGGCTCGGTGGTGGGCCAGTCCGGCACCGCCGGCCAGGTCAACTACGCCGCCTCCAAGGCCGGGCTCGTGGGGATGGCCCGCTCCCTGACCCGCGAGCTCGGCTCGCGCAACGTCACCGCCAACGTGGTGGCGCCCGGGTTCATCGACACCGACATGACCGCCGCGCTCGACGACAAGACGCAGGAACTCGCCGTGGCCGCCATCCCGCTCGGGCGGCAGGGCACCGCCGAGGAGGTGGCCGGCGCCGTGAGCTTCCTGGCCTCCGACGACGCCGCGTACGTCTCCGGCGCCGTGATCCCCGTCGACGGCGGCATGGGAATGGGGCACTGATCATGACGACTCCCGACACCACCGACGCCGCGCCCGCGGGCTCCGGACTGCTCGCCGGCAAGACCGTCCTCGTGACCGGCGTCATCACCGACGCCTCCATCGGCTTCCACATCGCCAAGCACTGCCAGCTCCACGGGGCACAGGTGATCCTCACCGCCTTCGGCCGGCCGTCGCTGGTCAAGGCGATCGCCAAGCGGCTGCCCGAGCGTCCGCCCGTCATCGAGCTGGACGTGCAGAGCGCCGACGACCTCGCCGCGCTCGAGGGCCGGGTCCGCGAGCACGCCGACGGACTCGACGGCGTGGTGCACTCGATCGGCTTCGCCCCGCCGTCGTGCCTGGGTCAGGACTTCCTCGAGGCGCCGTGGCAGGACGTCTCCGTGGCCCTGGAGGTCTCCGCGTACTCCTACGCCTCGCTCGCCAGGGCGGTGCGGCCGCTACTCCGGCCGGGCGCGTCGATCCTCGGCCTGGACTTCGACCCCCGGTTCTCCATGCCGTTCTACAACTGGATGTCCGTGGCCAAGAACGCCCTCGAGGCCGTGAACCGCTACGTGGCCCGCGAGCTCGGCCCCGAGGGCGTGCGCTCCAACCTCATCGCCGCCGGGCCCGTCAAGACGCTGGCCGCCAAGGCGATCGCCGGCGACGCGCTCGGCCCCGGTGGCGAGCTGGACCAGATGCAGGACGAGTGGGCCGCGCGGGCGCCGCTCGGCTGGGACGTGGACGACCCCACCGCCGTCGCCACCACCGCCGTCGCCCTGCTCTCGGACCTCATGGCCGCCACCACCGGCACGGTGATCTACGCCGACGGCGGAGCCGGCACCGTGGCCTTCGCGGGACGGGAGGACTGACGTGACCGACGGCGTGGGCGCGGTCGACGCGCTGCTCCTGCTCTCCTTCGGCGGGCCGAACGGCCAGGACGACGTGATCCCGTTCCTCGAGAACGTCACCCGTGGGCGCGGCATCCCCGCCGAGCGGCTCGAGGAGGTGGCCACCCACTACCGGCACCTGGGCGGCCGGAGCCCGCTCAACGAGCTCAACCTCGAGATCATGGCGAACCTCCACTCCGAGCTGTCCCGCCGCGGTCGCGACCTGCCGGTGTACTTCGGCAACCGCAACTGGGAGCCCTACCTCGAGGACACGCTCGCCACCATGCGCGACGACGGCGTGCGGTCCGCCGCGGTGTTCGCCACCTCCGCCTGGGGCGGCTACTCCGGGTGTGCGCAGTACCAGGAGGACATCCAGCGGGCCCGCCGCACCGTCGAGGACGCGCCCACCCTGTACCGGCTGCGGCAGTTCCACGACCACCCGCGGTTCGTCCGGCGCTTCGCCGACGACCTGCGCGTGGCGCTGGAGGAAGCCCGGGAGAAGGCCCGGGCCGCGGATCATGACGGCGAGGGGGTCGGTTCCGGCGGGGAGCCCCGCCTCGTCTTTACCGCGCACTCCGTCCCCGACACCGCCGACGCCACCGCCGGTCCCAAGGAGCTCGGCGGGTTCCTCTACAGCCGTCAGGTCGCCGACTCCGCGCGGCTGGTGGCCGAGGCCGTGGGGGTGGACGAGTACGACGTGGTCTGGCAGTCCCGCTCCGGGCCGCCGAGCGTTCCGTGGCTCGAGCCGGACGTCGTGGACCACGTGAGCGACCTGGCGCGCAAGCACGGGATCCGCGACGTGGTGATCTGCCCGATCGGGTTCATCTCTGACCACGTCGAGGTGGTGTGGGACCTGGACACCGAGCTGGTGGAGGACACCGAGGACCTGGGTGTGCGCGTGACCCGCTGCGCCACGCCCGGCCCGAGCGCCGAGTTCACCGAGATGGTGTTGCAGTTGCTCGACGAGCTCGAGACGGGGCGGGCGGTCGAGCGCCTCGGTGCGGTGCCCTCGCTGGGCTGCACTCGGGACGGCGCGCGGTGCGCGATGGACTGCTGCCCCGCGCCGCGCCGGCGCCCCGTCCAACAGCGGTGATCGCCACCAACACCGTGCATGACCGCTGTTCGTCACGCCTACCGCTGTTGGATCGGCGTCAGCGGGCAGTGGGCAGCGGTCAGCGGGCCCTGAGCGCCTCTGCTCCGGCCGCCGCGACCGCGGCGCGTCGGGCGGCGTCGAGCGCCGAGACCAACCGCCGCAGCACCGGCTCGCGGCCGGCGGGGTCGGCAC
>DUTZ01000078.1 GCA_012841845.1 Actinomycetales bacterium
CCCGGCGCCAGGCGGTACGGCCGCGAGAGCAGCACGTCCGGCCCCAGCACGCGCCGCAGCCGCGAGACCTCGGCCCGCACGGACACGTCGTCCAACCGCCCCTCCGCGAGCAGCTCGGCGAGCGCCCCGCCCGACAGTCCCCCGGGGTAGGAGGTGAGGAGCACCAGGATCTCGGCGTGACGACGAGAGAGCGCGCCGTGACCCGTGAGCTCCGGCCGGAGTGCCCCCAACACGTCGAGGCGCCGCGGTGCCCCGTCGCCGGGCCCGGGCACCAGCACGCCGCCCGGGGTGACCCGCAGCTCGGCCTCTGCCAGCATCACGGTGGCCTTGACCAGCGCCAACATCTCGTCCGAGGCCGCCGAGTCGCAGCCCGTCACGTCGATTCCGCCGATCACCCGGCCCGTCGCGGGGTCGTGGACGGGCGCCGCCGAGCAGCTCCACGAGTGGGCGGGGGCCAGGAAGTGCTCCTCGCCGCGGACGCGGACCGGGACGTCGTGGCGCAGCGCCAGGCCGGGCGCGTTGGCGCCCATGACGTCGTCACTCCACACGGCGCCGGGGACAAAGGCCATCCGCTCGGCCCGCGACCGCACGCCGCGCCGGCCGTACATCCACAGGAGTCGGCCGTCGGCGTCCGCCACGGCCACGAGGTGTCCGCTGTCCACCACGCCGGAGACCAGCACCTTCTCCACGACGGGCAGCACCGCCGCCATGCGGTGGCCCGCCAGGTGCGCGGACAGGTCGGATCCCTGCAGGTCGACGAGGGGCGACGCCGCCGCGGGGTCCGCCCCGCGGCGCCTGCTCCGTTCCCACGACTGCGCCACCAGGGCGTTCGCCGCGGTCCCCGTACCGCCGGACATGGAACCGAGTGTAACCGAGGTCACACCCGGGCCGCCGCCGCGGAGGCCCCGGTCCCGGTGAGCGTTCCCAAATAGACCGTGCTTGCACCAGGCGGGCGCCCACCCTCTACACTTGCGGGTGACCCAGGCCACATTGACCTAAGGACCCCTTGCGATGACGACCGAGTTCGCCAGCCCGCCCGCCCAGAACCCCTTCCCCGTCGAGAACCTCTCGCGGCTCGTGTTCCGCAACGCGGAGGAGGCCCCGAACGACGTGGCGGTGCTGCGGCTCGTCGGGTCGGAGTGGACGGACGTCACCTGCGCCCAGTACCTCGAGGAGGTCAAGGGCGTGGCCAAGGGCCTCATCGCCCGCGGCGTCAAGCCCGGTGACCGCGTCGTCATCATGAGCCACACCCGCTACGAGTGGTCGCTCATCGCCTGGGCCGTGTGGTCCGTCGGCGGCGTCACCGTCCCGATCTACGAGACCTCCTCCTCCGACCAGTGCGACTGGATCCTCACCGACTCGGGCGCCACCGTCGCCGTCGCCGAGAACGACGAGCTCGCCGGCGTGCTCACCGGGTCGACGGACTGGAAGGGCGACGTCCTCGTCATCGAGAACAACCTGGTCGACGAGCTCACCGCCGCCGGCGCCGACGTCAGCGACGCCGACCTCGAGACGGCCTCGCTCACCGCCGGCCACGAGGACACCTGCGCCATCATCTACACCTCCGGCACCACCGGCCGGCCCAAGGGCTGCGAGATCCTCCACGGGGGCTTCGGCGGCGTCGTCGTGGCCGTCGAGGAGCGCCTCGACAAGGCGTTCAAGCCCAACTCCCGCACCCTGATCTTCCTGCCGCTCGCGCACGTCCTGGCCCGCATCCTCGAGGTGGCCTGCTTCTACAAGCGCGTCGCCGTGGCCCACGAGCCCGACACGACCAAGGTCGTCGAGCGCCTGCCCGAGATCAAGCCGACCTTCCTCGTCTCCGTCCCGCGCGTGCTGGAGAAGGTCTACAACGGCGCGGCCGCCAAGGCCGAGAACGCCGGCGGCGCCAAGGCCAAGATCTTCAAGGCCGCCGTCCAGACCGCGATCGACTACTCCAAGGCCCTCGAGGGCGGCGGCAAGCCCGGCCTCGGCCTCAAGGTCAAGCAGGGCCTGTACTCCAAGCTCGTCTACTCCAAGCTGCACGAGGCCCTGGGCGGCGAGTGCGACCGGATCATCTCCGGCGGCGGCCCCCTCGGCGCCCGCCTCGGCCACTTCTACCGCGGCGCCGGCTTCGACCTGCTCGAGGGCTACGGCCTCACCGAGTCGTCGGGCGTGCTCACGGTCAACCCGATCGGCGAGGCCCGCATCGGCACCGTCGGCACCCCGATCCCGGGCGTCACGATCCAGATCGCCGAGGACGGGGAGATCATGGCCAAGGCCAAGACCCTGTTCAACGGCTACTGGCAGAACCCGCAGGCCAACGCCGACTCGTGGACCGACGAGTGGTTCCACACCGGCGACATCGGCGAGCTCGACGACCAGGGCTACCTCTCGATCACCGGCCGCAAGAAGGACCTCATCGTCACCGCCGGCGGCAAGAACGTCTCGCCGTCGCAGCTCGAGGACCTGCTCGCCTCCGACCCGCTGATCAGCCAGGCCGTCGTGGTGGGCGACAACCGCAACTACATCGCGGCGCTCATCACGATCGACCCGGAGACCTTCCCGACCTGGCGCGACAAGCACGGCAAGACCGGCGAGGTCGAGGACCTGCTCCAGGACGGCGACCTCGTGGGCGCCGTCCAGGACGCCGTGGACCGCGCCAACAGGTCGGTCTCCCGCGCCGAGTCCATCCGTAAGTTCCGCATCCTCGCGGCCGAGTTCTCGGTCGAGAGCGGCGAGCTCACCCCGACGCTCAAGCTCAAGCGCAACATCGTGCACGAGCGCTTCTCGGACGACATCGAGCAGCTGTACACCAAGTAGGCCGGCGCGCCTCACGAAATCCGCGACTCCACCGTCAGATCGGCAGGCCCCACACGGGTCGCCGCTCCTACAGCGGAGTCGCGGATTTCGGCGTTATGGGTCGGTGTTATGGGCTCAGCGGTACAGGGCCTCGATCTGCTCGGCGTAGACCTCGTCGATGACGTGCCGCTTGAGCTTGAGCGTCGGCGTGAGCTCCCCGCGGGCCTCGGTGAAGTCGCGCGGCAGCACGGTGAACTTCTTGATCTCCTCGGCGTGCGAGACCAGGCTGTTGGCCTCGTCCACGGCGTACTGGATCTCGGCCCGCAGCGCCGGGTCCTCGACGAGCTGCTCGGGCGGCACGCCCTCGTGGTCGTTCTCCTCGGCCCAGCGGGCGAGGGCCTCCTCGTCCACGGCGACGAGCGCGGAGATGAACTTGCGGCTCTCGCCGATCACCACGGCGTGGCCCACGAGGCGGTGGGAGCGCATGGCGTCCTCGAGCGGGCCGGGGGCCACGTTCTTGCCGCCGCCGGTGACGATGAGCTCCTTCTTGCGGCCGGTGATGCGCAGGTAGCCGTCGGCGTCGAGCTCGCCCAGGTCGCCGGTGGAGAACCAGCCGTCCCGCAGCACCTCGGCGGTGGCGGACTCGTTGTTCCAGTAGTGGGAGAAGACCAGCGGCCCGGACAGTTCGATCTCGCCGGAGTCGGCGATCCGCACGCTCATCCCCGCGAGGGGCCGGCCGACGGTGCCGATGCGCTGGCAGCCGGGGCCGTTGACGGTGGCTGCGGCGTGCGACTCGGTGAGCCCGTAGCCCTCGTAGATCGGCACGCCGAGGCCGCGGAAGAAGTGCGCGATCCGGTCCGGGAGGGCGCCGCCGCCGGAGATGGCGTATTCGCAGCGCCCGCCGAGCGCGGCGCGGACGGCCCGGTACACGGCCAGGTCGTAGGCCCGATAGCGGGCGGTGGCCAGCAGCGACGGCTCGCGGGCGTCGCCGAGTCC
>DUTZ01000079.1 GCA_012841845.1 Actinomycetales bacterium
GCCCGGCACACCCACACCCCGACCCCGGCACCCGGATCAGAGTCGAACCCACCGGCCCCCTGGCCGCCCTGGCCACCCCCGTGGACCCGGCCACCGTCACCCGCCAGAAGACCGCCGCCGAAACCGGCCACACCAGCAACACCGGCACCGCCGGCACCGCCGGACCCCCACGACCTGATCGCCGCCAACGCCGCGACGACGACACCCGACGCCGCCGCACCCACGCCGAACACACCCTCAACCACCAGGGCGCACCCACCCCGACAGACACCACCCCCACCACCCGGGCAGACAACGATGCACCACCCTTCTGAGTGGCAGGCCCTGCGCGGTGGGCCCCGGCGAGGTGCGCTACTTCAGCAGAGAGGAGTACATCGCGTGGGTCTCCTCGGCGATGGTCGCCCAGGAGAACCGGGTCCGCGCGCGCTCGGCGCCGGCCTTGCCGAACCGCGCGGCCTTGTCGGGATCGGCGACGAGATCGTTGACGGCCTCGGCGAGCCCGGCCTCGAAGGCCCGGGGATCGGACTCGTCGTAGTGGACGAGTGTGCCGGTCTCGCCGTCAACGACGACCTCGGGGATCCCGCCGACGTCGGAGGCCACAACGGCGGTGTCGCACGCCATGGCCTCGAGGTTGACGATCCCGAGGGGCTCGTAGACCGAGGGGCACACGAAGAGCGTCGCCGCGGAGAGGATCTCGATGACCTCGTCGCGGGGGAGCATGTCCTTGAGCCAGAACACGCCGTCCCGCTCGGCCTGCAACTCGGCGACGAGGCCCTCCATCTCGGCAGCGATCTCCGGGGTGTCCGGGGCGCCGGCGCACAGCACGAGCTGAGCATCCGGGTGGAAGCTCTTGGCCGCCCGGACGAGGTGCGGAACTCCCTTCTGGCGGGTGATGCGGCCGACGAACGCGACGATCGGGCGATCCGGGTCGACACCGTGGCGGCGCAGAACGGAATCGTCGGTGGCGAAGGGGGTGGTGGGCGTCCACACGGACGTGTCGATGCCGTTGAGGATCACGTGGATACGGTCGGGGTCGATCGCGGGGTAGACGCGGAGGATCTCGTCCTTCATCCGCGCACTCACCGCGACCACGGCGTCGGCGTTCTCGAAGGCGTTCTTCTCCGACCAGCTCGACACCTGGTATCCGCCGCCGAGCTGTTCGGCCTTCCACGGGCGGCTGGGCTCGAGGGAGTGGGCGGACACGACGTGGGGGATGCCGTAGAGGCGGCCCGCGAGGTGCCCGGCCAGCCCCGCGTACCAGGTGTGGGAGTGCGCCAGGTCCGCACCCTCGGCGGCCACGCACATGCGCAGTCCGGCCGAGAGCGTCTGGATGGCGGGATTCGCGTCCGCCAACTCCGGCTCGGGGCGGAAGGCCCGGGCGTTGTCCCGGTCCGCTCCCATGCACAACACGTCCACGTCGCAGAGCGGCCGCAGATTGGCCACCAGCTCGGTCACGTGTACACCCGCCCCGCCGTAGACCTCCGGCGGGTACTCCCTCGTCATCATCGCTACTCGCACGAGCCCAACCTAGCCGCGATCGGTGACGCCCGGGCGCGGGCCGGTGAACGGGAACCGACACAGGGGTGGCGGGTCGGTGCGGGGAGGGGGCAAGTCGCTCGTTGCGCGGTGGTGCGCACGGTGAAGTCGTTACGGTGGAGGCGTGAGGAGCCAGCCGCATGTCCTAGCAATCGTTCTCGCCGGCGGCGAGGGCAAGCGACTCTTTCCGCTGACGGCGGACAGGGCCAAGCCCGCGGTGCCGTTCGGGGGGTCGTACCGTCTGATCGACTTCGTGCTGAGCAACCTCGTCAACGCCGGGTTCATGCGCATCTGCGTGCTCACCCAGTACAAGTCCCACTCGCTGGACCGGCACATCTCTCAGGTCTGGCACATGAGCGGCATGGGCGGCGAGTACATCACCCCGGTGCCCGCGCAGCAGCGGCTCGGGCCGCGCTGGTACACGGGATCGGCGGACGCCATCCTGCAGTCCCTCAACCTGGTCTACGACGAGAAGCCCGACCACATCGTGGTGTTCGGTGCCGATCACGTCTACCGCATGGACCCGCGCCAGATGCTCGACCACCACGTCTCGACCGGTGCGGCGGTGACCGTGGCCGGGATCCGCGTGCCGCGCAGCGAGGCGTTCGCCTTTGGCTGCATCGACGCCGACGAGGACGACCGCATCCGGGGGTGGGTCGAGAAGCCCTCGGACCCCCCGGGCACCCCCGACGACCCGGACGCCACGTTCGCGTCGATGGGCAACTACATCTTCTCCACCGAGGCGCTCATCGAGACGCTCAAGGCGGACGCCGAGAAGCCCGACTCGACGCACGACATGGGTGGCGACATCATCCCGGCCCTGGTCGAGCAGGAGCGCGCCTACGTCTACGACTTCGCCCGGAACCACGTCCCCGGCGAGACGGACCGGGACAAGGGGTACTGGCGCGACGTCGGGACGATCGACGCCTTCTACGACGCGCACATGGACCTCGTCTCGGTCCATCCGGTGTTCAACCTCTACAACAACCTGTGGCCGATCCGGACCCAGCAGGACAACCTGCCGCCGGCGAAGTTCGTCAACGGCGGCATGTCGCAGGAGTCGATGGTGGGCGCCGGGACGATCATCTCGGCCGCGACGGTGCGCAACTCCGTGGTGGCGAACAACGTCATCGTCGAGGACGGCGCGGTGGTCGAGGGCAGTGTCCTCATGCCGGGTGTGCGGATCGGTCGGGGCGCCGTGGTGCGCAAGGCGATCGTCGACAAGAACTGCCACATCGGTGACGGCGACGTAATCGGTGTGGATCACGAGCGCGATCGCCAGCGCTTCCCGGTCAGCGCCGGCGGTGTGGTGAGCGTCGCCAAGAACACCACCACGACGCTGCACGGCTGAACCGCAGGGCCGCAGGGCCGCAGATCCGCGCGCCGGCGCGCGCGTCGGTCAGAGCGTGACGACGGTGAGGCCGCTGCCCACCGGGAGCACGGTGACGTGCGCGTGCTCGGGCAGCTCCACCTCTTCCGGGAGCGGGGCGTGCTCGCCGAGCAGGACCAGCGCGCCACCGCGCCGCAGGAGCACCTGTGCGCGCGTGACCACCTGACCGACGGCGTCACCGCGGACGTCGGCCACGACGAGGTCGTAGGCGCCGTCGGCGAGCTTGGCGACCACCTCGAGGGGACGCGCCGCGATGTAGCGGGCCGCGGAGGAGGGGTGGCCCGCGGCGGCGATCGCGGTCCGCGCGGCGTCGAGGTGGTGGGGATCCTCGGTGATGCACGTGACGACGGCGCCGGCATCGGGGCCGGCGGCGGCGAGGATGGCCACCGCGGGGACCCCCGGGGCGGGCGAGAGACAGACCGCGGCGCGGGTGCCGGTGAGGCGGGCCACGAGCCGGATCGCCTCGGCCGTCAGCGCGTCCGGCGAGGAGGCGCCGAGCTCGGCC
>DUTZ01000080.1 GCA_012841845.1 Actinomycetales bacterium
GGCGAGCAGGACGCCCGCCGCCGGCTTGCCCGCGACCACGGGCTCGCGGTCGGAGGCGGCCCGCAGCGCCGCGACGAGCGAGCCGTTGCCGGGCAGCAGGCCGCGTTCGGTGGGCAGGGTGGTGTCGACGTTCGAGGCGATCCACGGCACGCCGGTGCGCAGCGCCAGACACCCCTCGGCGAGGTCGGCCCAGGTCAGTTCGCGGGACAGCCCCTGCAGCACGGCCTGCGGGTCGTCGTCGGCGCTGCGGACCACCTCGTATCCGGCCTCGGTGGCCAGGTCCCGGAAGCTGTCGTGGCCCACCACGAGGACGCGGGCGCCGTCGGCGACGTGGTCGGCCAGCATGACCACCGCGGCCTGCGCGCTGGTCATGACGTCGGAGGCCGCGGCGGCGAACCCGAGGTCGCGCAGGTGCTCGGCGGTGCCGGACGGCGCCCGGCTGGCGTTGTTGGTCACGTAGACGACGGGCAGACCGGACTCCTCGAGGGCCGCCGAGGCCCCGGGGACGGGCTCGGTGCCCCGGATGAGCGTGCCGTCGAGGTCGGCGAGGACGGCGTCGTGCCGGGCCGACAGGCGGTCCGCGGTCACGACGTCCCGTCCTCCAGCTCGGCCACACGGGCCGACGCGTCGGTGGTCTCCTCGGGATCGGCGGCGACGGCGTGGCGGAACCATTCCGCCGCCTCGGCACGCCGGCCGGAGGCGAGCAGCACCTCGGCGTAGGCGTAGTCCAGGCGGGCGGCCTCCTCGCCGGTGGCGGCCGCGTCGAGTCCGGCGTCCTGCAGGGTGACGAGCGCGGCGTCGAGCTGCCCCATGTCCACCCGGGCGCCGGCTTCGACGATCCGCAGTTCGACGAGGTCCTCGCCGCTGACCTGGCGGGACTCGTCGCCCCGGGCCAGCTCGATGGCCTTCTCGGGGCGACCGAGTCCGCGTTCGCAGTCCGCCATCATCGCGAGGAGCCCGGGTCCGCCGGAGATCCGGCGGGCCGCCCGCAACTCGCCGAGCGCCTCCGCCCATTCGCCGGCCCGGTAGGCGAGCACGCCCAGGGTCTCGCGGACCACCCCGATGCGGCCGGCGCGGTTCTTGGCGGCACGGCCGTGGGCCAGCGCCCGGACCGGGTCGTCGTCCACGAGGTACATGGCGGCCACGAGGTGGCGGGCGACGTTGTCGGCGTTCGCCTTGTCGAGTCCCCGCAGGTCCCGACGCACGTCCGTGTCGAGTTCGGAGGCCTCGATGTCGTCGGGGAGCGCCGGCTCGTCGGCCCGTGCGGCGTGCCGGGCGTCCTGGCCCGGCCGGCCTTCGCGGTCGCCGATCCTGGGGCCGCCCCGACGCTGGTCTCCCCGGCGCGGGTCTCCCCCGCGCCGGGCACCACCCCGCGGGTCGCCGCCCCTGTGATGTCCTCCGCGACGGGGGCCGGCGCCGCGCTGCGGACCGTCGGTCCTGTCGCCCTCTCGGCGGGGGCCGTCCCGACGCTCGCCGCGCCGTGGAGTGTCATCCCGTCCGCCGGCCGAGCCGGTGCCGTCGTAGCGCTTGCCGCGACGTTCTCCGTAGGAGCTGTTGTCCCGCCGGGGGCGGCCGTCCGTCCGGTCGCCGCGACGCGGTACGTCGCGGTCTCCCCGGCGGGGGGAGCGGTCGGAGGCGCCTGACTGGGGATCGTTCACGTCGTACACCTTACTGGGCGGGAATCGGGGTGGACCGTCTCGGAACGCCGGCCCGCAAATAGGACCAGCGGGAGGAACGTGTCGTCCCTCCCGCTGGTCATGAAGTTGTGTTCGGCGGTGTCCTACTCTCCCACACCCTCTCGAGTGCAGTACCATCGGCGCTGGCAGGCTTAGCTTCCGGGTTCGGAATGGGACCGGGCGTTTCCCTGCCGCTATGGCCGCCGTAA
>DUTZ01000081.1 GCA_012841845.1 Actinomycetales bacterium
CGCGGCCCGCCGCCGCGAGCGCACCGGGCAGGGGTGCCGCATCGTGCTCCCCCTCGACGACGTCGCGCTGGCCACAGCCGGCACCCTCGGATACCTCACCGAGCCGCAGCTCGACGGTTCGTCCCGGCCGCGCGTGGGCAACGACGTCTACGGCACGTTCGGGCGCGACTTCGCCACCGCCGACGGAGGGCGCTTCATGATCGTCGCCCTCACCACCCGCCACTTCCGGGACCTCGCGCGGCTCACCGGGACGCGGGACGCCGTGGACGCCCTCGAGACCGCGCTCGGCGCCGACTTCACCGACGAGGCACACCGCTACGAGCACCGGGAGGTCCTCGGCGCCCTCTTCGCCCGGTGGTTCGCCGCGCACACCACCGCCGAGGTCGCGGACGCGCTCGAGGCCTCGGTCGTCCTCCACGAGCGCTACCGCACCTTCGCGGAGGTGGTCTCCGAGGGCGACCTCGAGGCCAACCCGCTCTTCGCCCCGCTCCACCAGCCGGGGATCGGCGACTACCTGGCCGCCGCGCATCCGGCCACCTTCGACGGTCGCCACCTCGCCGTCGGGCCCGCCCCCGACCTCGGCGCCGACACCGACCGCCTGACCTGACGCCGGAGGACCGCCCCGTGACCCACAAGCCCGTCGCCCGCCCCGGAACCCCCACCTACCTCACCGAGGAGCGGATCGCGATCCGCGACCTCGCGCGCGAGTTCGCCATGAAGGAGGTCCTGCCCGTCGCCGACGCGCTCGACCCGGAGAAGGGCGACATCCCCGACGAGCTGCGGCGGAAGATGGCCGACATGGGATTCTTCGGGATCATGATCCCCGAGGAGCACGGCGGGCTCGGGCTGGGCGTGTTCGAGTACTGCCTCGTCGCCGAGGAGCTCGCCCGGGCCTGGCTCTCGGTCTCCGGGCTGCTCGCCCGGGGCAACGGCATGGGCGGCGGCTTCACTCCCGAGCAGGAGGCGCGTCTGCTCCCCCGCGTCGCCCGCGGCGAGTGGCTGGGCGCCTACGCGCTCTCGGAGGCCGAGGCCGGGTCCGACGTCGCCAACATCTCGTGCCGCGCGGTGCGCGAGGGCGACGAGTGGGTCGTCAACGGCACCAAGATGTGGTGCACCTATGCCGACCAGGCCGACTACCTCGTGCTGTTCGCCCGGACCGAGCCGGAGAGGGACCCCGCCAAGCCGCACCGCGGGATCTCGACGTTCCTCGTCGAGAAGGATCGCGGCGCCTTCCCGCCCGGGATCACCGGCAACCCGGTCCGCAAGATCGGCTACTTCGGCTGGCAGACGTGGGAGCTGTCCTTCGACGGCTTCCGGCTGCCCGCCGACGCCCTGCTCGGCGAGGAGGGCAAGGGCTTCTACATGGCGGTCTCGGGCCTCGAGGTGGGCCGCGCCCACACCGCCGCCCGCGCCATCGGGCTGGCCCGGGCCGCGCTCGAGGACTCCCTCGCCTACATGCACACCCGCGAGCAGTTCGGCCGCCCGATCGCCGACTTCCAGTACCTGCGCTTCGAGATCGCCAAGATGGCCGCCGACATCGAGGCCGCGCGCCAGCTCATGTACTCGGTGGCCACCGACATCGACTCCGGGCGCCGCTGCTCCCTCGAGGCCGCCATGTGCAAACTCGTGGCCACCGAGATGGCCGAACGCGTCACCTCCCAGGGCGTGCAGATCCACGGCGGCGCCGGCTACACCACCGACTTCCAGGTGGAGCGGCACTGGCGCGACGCCCGGCTCACCCGGATCTTCGAGGGCACGAGCGAGATCCAGATGCGGATCATCTCGGACGAGCTCCTGGGCCGCAGCGGCTGAGTAGAGTCGGGCCCACCCGGAGGTCCCCCGAGGAGAGGTGTCTGCGATGAAGGCCGCGGTGTGCGTGGAGACCAATTCCCCCCTGGTGATCGAGGACATCCCGGTCCCCGAACCCCGTGACGGCGAGGTGCTCGTCCACAACACGGCGTGCGGTGTCTGCCACACCGACCTGCACGTGATGAAGGCCGAGGTCGCCTTCCCCCTGCCCGGCGTGCTCGGCCACGAGATCTCCGGCGTGGTGGCCGAGGTCGGGCGGGGCGTGACCCACGTCCGGCCGGGCGACCGGGTGGTGGGCTCGTTCATCATGCCGTGCGGGGCGTGCGAGAACTGCGCGCGCGGCATGGAGGACATCTGCTCGACGTTCTTCGAGTTCAACCGCCTGCGCGGGACGCTGTACGACGGCGAGACCCGCCTGCGCCGCGCGTCCGGCGAACCGCTGTCCATGTACTCGATGGGCGGCCTGGCCGAGTACAGCGTCACCCCCGCCACGAGCGTCTTCGCCGTCCCCGACTCCCTCGACCTGGAGACCTCGGCGATCCTCGGCTGCTCCCTGTTCACGGCCTACGGCGCCGTGGCCAACGTGGGCGAGGTCCGCGCCGGCGAGTCCGTCGCGGTGATCGCCGTGGGCGGCGTCGGGCAGAACATCGTCCAGCTCGCCGCGCTGAGCGGCGCCGAGTCCGTGATCGCGATCGACGTGGGCGCCGACAAGCTCGAGCTGGCCCGCCGCATGGGGGCCACGCACACGATCAACTCGCGCGAGGTCGACGTGGCCGAGGCGGTCGCCGAGATCACCGGCGGCCGCGGGGTCGACGTGGCCTTCGAGGCCCTCGGCTCGGCCGCCACCACCCGGCAGGCCGTGGAGATCACCCGGGAGGGCGGCCGCACCGTGGTCGTGGGCATCCCGCCCGCCGGCACCACCCTCGACGTGGACCTGGCCCGCATCGTGCGGCGCAAGATCCAGATCAAGGGCTCCTACGGCGCCCGCGCCCGCCACGACGTGCCCGCCCTGCTGCGCCTGCTCGCCGCCGGCAAGCTCGACCTCGGCGGCGTGATCTCCCGGCGGGTGTCCCTCGACGAGGCGCCCGCGACCTACGAGGCGCTGGACCGGGGCGAGATCCTCGGCCGCGCCGTGGTGCTCACCGGAGGGTGACGACGACGAGGCCGCGCGGTCCCGGACAGGGAGCGCGCGGCCTCGCGGGCGTCGGAGACTCGTCGGATCAGAGCAGCTCGACGATGGTGGCGTTGGCCTGGCCGCCGCCCTCACACATCGTCTGCAGGCCGTAGCGGATCCCGCCCGCCTTCATGTGCGCGATCATGTCCGACATGATGCGCGCGCCCGAACCGCCGAGCGGGTGTCCGAGCGCGATCGCGCCACCGTTGGGGTTGAGCTTGGCCGGGTCGGCGCCGGTCTCGGCGAGCCATGCCATGGGCACGGAGGCGAAGGCCTCGTTGACCTCGAACACGCCGATGTCGTCGATCGACAGGCCCGACTTCTCGAGAGCCTTGGCCGTGGCCGGGATCGGCGCGGTGAGCATGATCACCGGGTCGTCGCCGGCGAGCGTCGCGGTGTGCACGCGGGCGATCGGGGTGCAGCCGTGCTTTGCGGCCGCCTCCTCGCTCATGACGAGGATCGCCGCCGAGCCGTCCGAGATCTGGGAGGCGTTGCCGGCGGAGATCACGCCGTCCTCCTTGAACGGGGTCTTGAGCCCGGCCAGCGCCTCCACGGTGCTGCCGCGGCGGATGCCCTCGTCGGTGTCCATGACGCCGTCGGGGGTCTGCACCGGCACGATGTGTCCGGCGAAGAAGCCGGAGTCCTGCGCGGCGGCGGCCTTCTCGTGGGAGGACACCGCGAACTCGTCGAGCTGCGTGCGGGTGAAGCCCCAGCGCTCGGCGATCATCTCGGCGCCGATGCCCTGGTTGGGCATGACGCCGTCGTAGCGGCCGAGGAAGGACTCGCCGTACGGGATGCCCTCGCCGGTGAGCGAGCTGCCCATCGGCTGGCGGGTCATGGACTCCACGCCCCCGGCCACCACCACGTCGTGGTGCCCGGCCTCGACCACGGCGACGGCGAAGCTCAACGCCTGCTGCGAGGAGCCGCACTGCCGGTCGATCGTCACGCCGGTCACCGTCTCCGGGAAGCCGGCCGACAGGGCGGCGGTGCGCGCGATGTCGCCGGTCTGCTCGCCGGCCTGGGTCACGCAGCCCCAGATGACGTCCTCCACGGCGGACGGGTCCACTCCCGCCCGCTCGACCAGGGCCTTGAGCACCTGCCCGGACAGGTCCGCCGGGTGCACCCCGGCCAGTCCGCCCTTACGCTTGCCCACCGCGCTGCGCACGGCCTCCACGATCACTGCACCCATGGTGTTGTCGTTCCTTTCGATTCTCAGCCGATGTACGGCGGGGTCTTCTTGAGCTCGCCGCGGGCGATGGTCCGGCGGTGGACGGCGTCGGGGCCGTCGACGATCCGCAGCGCCCGCGCCCAGGCGTAGAAGTACGCGAGCGGGGTGTCGTCGGAGACGCCGGCGCCGCCGAAGACCTCGATGGCCCGGTCGATCACCGTGCACGCCACCTGCGGGGCGATCACCTTGATGGCGGAGATCTCGAAGCGGGCCTCCTTGGCGCCCTTCTCGTCGATCATCCACGCGCAGTGCTGCACCTGCAGGCGGGCCTGGTCGATCTCGATCCGCGAGTTGGCGATGTGCTCCTGCACCACGCCCTGCTCGGACAGGTAGCCGCCGAAGGCGTGGCGCGACTTCGCACGGTCGATCATGAGCGCGAGCGCCCGCTCGGCCATGCCGATGGCGCGCATCGCGTGGTGGATGCGGCCCGGCCCCAGGCGGGCCTGCGCGATCGCGAACCCGGCGCCCTCCTCGCCGAGGAGGTTCTCCACCGGGACGCGGACGTCACGGAAGACGAGCTCGCAGTGCCCGTGCTGGTCCTGGTAGCCGAACAGGGGCAGGTTGCGCTCGATGGTCAGACCCGGGGTGTCCCGCGGGACGAGGACCATCGACTGCTGGCGGTGGGTCTCGGCGGACTCGTCGGTCTTGCCCATGACGATGAAGATCTCGCAGCGCGCGTCGGCGACCCCGGTGATCCACCACTTGCGGCCGTTGATCACGTACTCGTCGCCCTCGCGGCGGATCACGGTCTGGATGTTGGTCGCGTCCGAGGAGGCGACGTCGGGCTCCGTCATGGCGTACGCCGAGCGGATGGTGCCCTCCTTGAGCGGCTCGAGCCAGCGCTTCTTCTGCTCGTCGGTGCCGAAGAGGTGGAAGGTCTCCATGTTCCCGGTGTCCGGGGCCTGCGAGTTGATCGCCTCCGGCGCGATCACCGGCGACCAGCCGGAGATCTCGGAGACGGCGGCGAACTCGAGGTTGGAGATGCCCGACCACTCGGGCAGGAAGAGGTTCCACAGGCCGCGGCGGCGGGCCTCGGCCTTGAGGTCCTCCATCACGGGCGGGTGCTCGTTCTCGCCGTGCTCACGCAGGTACTCGGCCCACACGGGCTCGGCCGGGAAGACGTGCCCCCGCATGAAGTCCCACATGTTCTCCTGCAGCTCGATGCTGCGCTGGCTGTGTGCGAAATCCATGGTCAATACTCCTGTAGTGGGCTAGTGAAGGGTCATGCCGCCGTCGACCGTGAGGGTCGCGCCGGTGACGAAGGACGAGGCGTCGGAGGCCAGGAAGAGCAGGGCGGCGTCGAGCTCGGGCTGCAGCCCCAACCGGCCGAGGATCGTCTTCTCGAGGATGCTCGCGAGCATCTGCTCGGGGATCTCGTCGGTCATCTCGGAGGCGAAGTAGGCCGGCGCGAGCGCGTTGACGCGGATCCCGCGCCGCCCACCCCACTGGTGGGCGAGATCCCGGGTCAGCCCCAGGACGGCGGCCTTGGTGGACGAGTAGGCGGCCTGCGGCGCGAAGCCGGCGGTGAGACCCAGGACGCTGGCCACGTTGACGATGCTCGAGCCGGGCTCCATGACGGCCGCGCACTCCTTGGCCGCCCAGTACGCGCCGTTCAGGTTGACGTCCACCACGGACCGGAACTGCTCGGGCGTCTCCTTGAGCGCCGGCACGGCCGTGCCGAGGCCCGCGTTGTTGACCAGCACGTCGATGCGGCCGTGCTCGTCCATCACGGTGCGGACCATCGCGGCGCACTGGTCGGGATCGGCGACGTCGCAGCCCACCGTGGACGCCCGGCCGCCGGCGGCGCGGATCTCCTCCGCCAGCGCCTCGAGCCGGTCGCGGCGCCGGGCCGCGAGGACCACGGTGGCCCCGGCCGAGGCGAGGGCGCGGGCGAACCCGGCGCCCAGCCCGGAGGAGGCGCCGGTGACGACGACGACGCGGCCGTCCATCCGGAAGCGGTCGAGGACGGGGACGTCCGGGCCGTCCGCCGGGCCGGTGCGCGGGTCGACGGGGGGACGCGCCGGCGAGCTGGGATCAGGCATTGCTTCCTCCTGAACGGGAGTCGAGGATCGCATGGCCGTGGTCCACGAGGTCACGGATCTGCGGGCCGATGTCGAGGGCCTCCTGGCCGGCCATGTCCCCCGCCTCGAAGCGGGTGGCCACGCCCTGCGCGATGGCCGCGAACTTGAACGAGGCGAAGGCCAGGTACCAGGGCATGTGGGCGGGGTCGGTCCCGGTGGCCGCGCAGTACCGCTCGAGCAGCCGGTCGGGGCCGGGCCAGCCCGGTTCGGTGGTCAGGTGCGGGATGAGCGGGACCTTGGGGCCCTCGCGGTCGCCCCAGTACAGGACGGTCTGTGCGAGGTCGGCGACGGGATCGCCGAGTGTGGACAGCTCCCAGTCGAGGATCGCCTTGATGCGGCCCGGGTCGTCGGGGTCCACCACGCAGTTGTCCATGCGGTAGTCGCCGTGGGTGATCCGCGACGGCGGGGACTGCGGCATCGACTCCCCCAGCCGGCGGGCCAGGTCCGGCAGTCGGTCCGCCCGCACGGTCTCGCTGGCTTTCTCGGACTGGCCGAGCCAGCGGCGGAGCTGACGCTCGAGGTAGCCGTCCGGGCGACCGAGATCTCCCAGGCCGACGGCCTCCTGGTCGACCGCGTGCAGGGCCACCAACGCGTCGATCTGGGCGTCGGCCATGGCCGCCTTGTCGTCGTCACTCTCCGCGTACCCGGCGGGGAGCTCGTCGCGGATGACGTGGCCCTCCACCTTCTCCATGACGTAGTACGGGACGCCCAGGTCGTCGCCGCTCGTCTCGTTGAGCACGATGGTGGCCACGGGCACTCCGGTGCCCGCGAGCCCCTGCTGGATGCGGGCCTCGCGGCCCATGTCGTGCGCGCTGGGCAGGAGCTTCCCGGTGGGCGGGCGGCGGAGGATGAGCTCACCCGCGCCGGAGCTGACGACAAAGGTGAGGTTGGACTTGCCGCCGGCGATGAGGTCGGCGGAGAAGTCGGTCCACGCGTCGTCGCCCGTGGCCTCGGCGATCCGCGGGCCCACGACGTCGGGGCGGAGGAG
>DUTZ01000603.1 GCA_012841845.1 Actinomycetales bacterium
ATTTGAAAGCCGATGTGGCTTTGCGGGTGTCCCGCGACCGCCCTCAGGCGGTTTCGACCTGTGCCCGGCAAGGTCTCATCAGGCGGGGTTGAGCCATTAGGCGCTGAGGGTGTAGGTCCTGCCCTTGGCCTTGATGCGGTAGCCCAGGCGGCCGTCACGCGTCCTGGCGCGGGTCATGGACTCGATATCGCCCAGGGTGCAGCTTTTCATCTTGGGCTGTTTGCGCAGGTAGCGCAGCGCGATTGATTTGAAAGCTGCTCCGAGCTCCGGCTCCCGGGTGTGCCGGGTCTTCCAGCGCTGGAAGCGAAGGTCGGCTATGCGCCGGCTCTCCTCCAGGGTGGTGAAGTAGTCCCGGCTGATCTTGCCCAGCTTGATTTCGGAGAGAATTTCCAGGTTGTTGTCCCAGATGGTCGCATCCCATTCGCGCCCAAGCCTGTCCGTGTTCCGGCCCACCTTGATGCTGATGATGTCGTCGTAGGCGCCTTCCCAGAGCGAGGTGCGGGTCATGAGCACGCGCAGCACCTCCCCGTCGCGGCTCAGGTCGACCTTTGCCACCTCGCCCTGCGAGCCTGCCATGGTCCCGGTGTGGATGGTGTAGCCCTGGTTCATGAGCTCGGCTACCTGCTGGGTGAAAAGCCTGTCGAGGTCCTTGCGGTTCATGGGGTGTACCTCCTGTTTGATTTGAAAGCCTATGGGCTTGCGGGTTTCCCGCGACGCGCTTGGCGCGTTTCGGCCGGTAGCCAGCCGGC
The DNA here is from genome assembly GCA_012841845.1 of Actinomycetales bacterium. Taxonomy (GTDB): domain Bacteria; phylum Actinomycetota; class Actinomycetes; order Mycobacteriales; family Mycobacteriaceae; genus Dietzia. The sequence continues at coordinate 750 of DUTZ01000603.1, forward strand.
CCTCCTCAGGCGGGTGTGTCAGCTGGCCCGCCGCCAGGCCGCGTTCCCGGGCAGGCGCTTGGTCAGGTGCTCCCGGGCGGTGGCGAACTCCTCGCCGATGAAGCCCAGGCGCAGCAGCCAGCAGCGGAAGGTGTACTTGGGGTTGTCGGTTTCGCTCTTGCGCGGGCTCGCGCTACTCACCGTCAGCGCCTGGTGGGAGATGGCCATGGAAAGCTGGATGAAGGCTTTGATCTCCCCGGCGTGCATGGTGCCGTTGAAGGCCCGGAACTCGATGGTGCCCTTTTGGAAAACGCTGTGCAGGTTCAGCAGGTGGTAGCGGCTGGAGTCGTAGTGCTGCCGGGCGTGTGCTTCCCAGTAGGGGGTGTTGTACCAAAGCTGGGCGAAGGCCGCGTCGGTGGTTGGCTTGCGCCGGTTCAGCCGGGCCAGGAAGTCCTGGTCGATGGGCTGGCACCAGCGGTCGAGCCGGGCCTGGGAGATGCCCAGGGCCAGGGCCAGCAGGTTTTCCTTCGAGTTCACAAGGTTCACCAGGTTGCGCAGGGTCTTGGGCGTGTGCCGCCCGCGGCCGATGTGCACGTGGATGCCGGTGCTGCTGTGGGCCTTGGCGCCGGCCTGGCGCAGCTTGCGCACCAGGGCCTGCACCGTTTCGATGTCCTCCCAGGTGCAAATCGGGCTGACCAGCTCGGTGCGCTGTTCCTGTGGGCCTTCGATGCTCGCGTCCGACACGATCTTCCAGTCGCGGCCCTGCTGGTCGGGTACCAGCCGGGTGTCGTAGGTGCCGCCGGTGTGCCTGACCCGGGTGCCAAAGTGGTCGGCGATGACCTGGGCGGCCTGGGCGCGGGTGATGCTGTTCATCTCGACCTCGATGCCAAATGTCTGGTTCCGCATGGGGTGCCCTCCTTTCCGGTGTGCCAGGTCGCCCTGGCGCGACCCATTCATCACTCAGCCCGGCGGGCTTATCAACAACGTTTCCCTTATCTTTCTGCGACGGAACGCTTATCTTTTCGTCCAACTTTTGTCACAAACGGCAACCTTCCTATACATGCGCGTACGCAGGGGTGCCCGGGCGCGCCACCCGGGTCACCGGGCCGCTGACAGACCGCCGGGCACACCACCCGGGTCG
>DUTZ01000082.1 GCA_012841845.1 Actinomycetales bacterium
CCCGCGCGTGGCGTGCGGCCGGCGCCGTGGCGCGCCGCCTGGACCGACAGCCGTTGTTCGCCGACGCGGTCTGAGCCGGGCGCGCCGACTGCGCCACCTCGCCCACCCGGCGGCCGCGTACCCCTGGCCCTGGCGTCCCCTGGCCGTCTCCTGGCGTCCCCGCACCCTTTGGCGCCCCTCTGCCCCGGCCCGCGCCGGTGCAGACGTACACCAACGGGAGCGCCGACCAGACTCCACGGCATCTGCTCCGGCACCTGCCGCACACGGACGGCAGGTACACGAGCAGATGCCCCGGGGCACACCTGCCCGGGGCACACCGAGCCGACGTGTCAGCGCGCGCAGATCGCGGGCTGGACCCGGCCGCGTCAGCCCGCGCGCTGGGCCAGGTGGATCGCGGCGATCCCGCCGGTGAGGTTGGTGACCGTGCACCGCTGCCAGCCGTTGGCCTCGATGATCCCCTTGAGCGCCCACTGGTCGGGCCACTCGCGGATGGACTCGGCCAGGTAGACGTACGCGTCCGGGTTGGACGAGACGCGGGTGGCGATCTTCGGCAGCGCCTTCATGAGGTAGTTCATGTAGACGGCCCGGAAGGGCGGGAACACGGGCGTGGAGAACTCCACCACGGCCAGGCGGCCGCCGGGCCGGACCACGCGCGCCATCTCGCGCAGGCCCGCCCCGGTGTCCTGCACGTTGCGCAGGCCGAAGCTGATGGTGGCGGCGTCGAAGGAGTCGTCCGCGAACGGCAGGCGCATGGCGTCGCCGGCCACCTTGGGGACGTCGCGGCCGGCGCCGGCGCGGAGCATGCCCAGCGAGAAGTCGGCGGCCACGCACCACGCGCCGGACCTGGCCAGCTCGACGGTCGACACGGCGGTGCCGGCGGCCAGGTCGAGGATCCGCTCCCCCGGCCGCGGCCCGAGCAGCGAGCGGGCGCGGCGCCGCCACACGTGGTCCATGCCACCGGACAGGACGGTGTTGGTCAGGTCGTAGCGGCGGGCGACGCCGTCGAACATCGACGCGACGTCGCGGGGCTGCTTGTCGAGGGAGGCGCGGGACACGCCCCTGACGCTACCCGCTCGTGCGTGCGGCGTTCCCGTTCAGGCCACGCGGTGCGACGCCCGTCCCAGGCCCACGCGGCCGGAGCGGGAGCGGGCACCGGCGGCGTGGTAGTGGTCGAACAGCTGGCCGCAGAGGGCGTCCCAGGTGCGGCCCACCACGGTCGCGCGGGCGTCACGGGAGTAGCGGTCGCGGTCGGCGAGCAGGCCGTCCACCGCGGCGGAGACCTCGGCGGCGTAGCGCTCGGGCGCCAGCAGGACGCCGTTGACGCCGGGCTGCACGAGGTCGCGCGGCCCGCCCTGGTCCGGGCCCACGACGGGAACGCCGGAGGCCTGCGCCTCCTGGATGGCCTGGCAGAAGGTCTCGAACTCGCCGGCGTGGCAGAACACGTCGAGCGTGGCGTACGCCTGGGCGAGCTGCTCGCCGTGGAGTTCGCCGGTGAAGATCGCGTGCGGCATGGCCCGCTGGAGGGCGGGGCGCTCGGGGCCGTCACCCACCACGACGAGCTGCAGGTCCCCGCCCGGGCCGGAGCGGTCGGCCAGCGCCTGCAGCCGCTCGACGTGCTTCTCCGGGGCGAGGCGGCCGACGAACCCGACCACCGGCCGCCCCTCGGGCGACCACAGCGAGTGCAGCGCCTCGCTGCGGCGGGAGGGGGCGAAGCGGACCGCGTCGACGCCGCGGCCCCAGCGGTGCAGGCGCGGGATGCCGTGGGCGGCGAGGTCCTCCATGGCGGCGGTGGAGGGCGCGAGGGTCCGCGCGCACGAGGCGTGCAGGGTGCGGGTCCACGCCCAGGCGGCCTCGGCCAGCACGCCGGCACCGTAGGACTCGGAGAACCCGGCCACGTCGGTCTGGTAGACGGCCACGCAGGGCACGTCGAGCGCGCGGGCGGCGGCGGCGCCGGCGGCGCCCAGGACGAACGGGGAGGCGAGGTGGACGACGTCGGGGCCGAACGCCTTGAGCGCGTTGTACACGCTGGGGCTGGGCGCGCCGACCGGCAGCGAGGAGACCATCGGCACCTTGACCGCGGTGACCCGGTGGACGGGGTAGCCGAGGTGGTGGTCGCGCTCCACGGCGAGGGAGTCGGGGGTGCCGAGCAGCGGGGCGACGGCGCTGACCAGCGGATGCGCCTTGACGGCCTCGGCGGCGCCCTGCCAGAAGCCGACGGTGCCGCTGGGGGCCACCACGAGGCAGTCGTGGCCGTGGCGTCGCGCGTACTCGAGGACCCGCAGGACCGAGTTGGTGACGCCGTTGACGTTCGGCAGGAACGATTCGGTGACGATGGCTACGCGCACGCGACCACTGTCTCCGGCGCGGGTCACCGGCCGGTGATCACCGCGCGTCGGCGGGGGCAATTCGCGGTGACTGCCGGTGAACCCTCTGTGACGCGGCGGCGTACGCGAGCGCGGCCAGGGGCACGACGACGGCCGGGACGCTCAGCGCCGGGATCACGGCCAGGGTCCAGCTCCGCCCGGACACGCGGACCAGGTCGGGGTTGGCGCGCCGGAACTCCACCTGGACGCGCTGGCCCTCGGTGAGGCCCACCGGGTAGAACACCCCGGTCTTGGGCCGCACGAGGTGGCCGTCCCCGGCGTCGAACACCACCGCGGCGCGACGGTCGGTGACCTCGGCGACGGTGGCGGTGGCGCTGCCCATGTCCTGGTCGATCCGCAGGTCGTTGACCACGCACGCGATGAGGATGAGCGCCGACGACACGACAGAGAACCCCGCCAGGACGACGGCCACGATCCGCACGACGCGACGCGCGAGCGCCGCGTTCGGCGGCCGGCTCACCGACCGCCCTCCGGCGCCTCGTCGACGGCGTCGGCCCGCAGTGCCGCGTGGAGGTTGCGCAGCCCGGCGCGGCTCG
>DUTZ01000083.1 GCA_012841845.1 Actinomycetales bacterium
CGGACTCCACGACGGGGCCCGGCACGGCGCGCTTGCCCAGCACCTCGAGGGCCACCATGGCCTCGATGGCGGTGGCGCCGGCGCCACCGGCCTCCTCGGGGACGAGCAGCGCGGCGGCGCCGGTCTCGGCGACGCGGCCCCACACGGCGGTGCCCTTGTCGGTGTCGCCGGCGTCCCAGGCGCGGATGACCGACGGCATGTCGGACTTCTCCAGCAGCGAGTCGATGCTGGCGGCGAAGTCGATGATCTCGGGATCGAGTGCGAACTGCATGGTGATACCCCCGGTTCAGCCGCGCGGAAGGCCGAGGAGTCGCTCGGCGATGATGTTCTTCTGGACCTCGTTGGTGCCCGCGTAGATGGGGCCGGCGAGGGCGAACAGATAGCCGTCCATCCACGGCGTGCCGGCGAGCTCGCCGGCGGTGCCGAGGACGTCCAGGGCGGTCTCGTGGGTGGCGATGTCCCAGTCCGACCAGAAGACCTTGTTGATCGAGGACTCGAAGCCGAGGTTGGCGCCGCCGGTGAGCTTGGTGACGGTGTTCCAGGTCGAGAGCTCGTAGGCGCGGGAGCCGATCCAGGCGTCGACGACCCGGTCGGCGAGCGCTCCGCGGGTGCGGTCGTCGAGCTGGGCCTCGTGGCCCGCCCACGTCTCCAGGAGGCGGTCCGTCGTGGCGAGGAACCGGCCCGGCGACCGCAGCGAGAGGCCGCGCTCGTTGTTGGCGGTGGACATGGCCACCTTCCAACCCTGGTTGACCTCGCCGATGACGCCCGAGGAGGCGGGGTCGGCGGGGTCGTCGGGGACGAAGACGTCCTCGAGGAACAGCTCGGCGAAGCCGGGCAGGCCGTCGAGCTGGTCGATCGGCCGGACAGTGACGCCCTCGGCGCGCAGGTCGAACATGAAGTAGGTGAGGCCCTTGTGGCGGGGCTCGTCCGGATCGGTCCGGAACAGGCCGAAGCCCTTGTCGGCGAACGAGGCGCGGGTGGACCACACCTTCTGGCCGTTGAGGATCCAGCCGCCGTCGACCTTCTTGGCGGCCGAGCGCAGCGAGGCGAGGTCGGAGCCGGCCTCCGGCTCGGACCAGGCCTGCGCCCAGATGTCGTCGGCGCGGGCCATGCGCGGCATGATCGCGGCGAGCTGCTCGGGGGAGGCGTGGTCGAAGAGCGTGGGGGCGAGCAGGAAGATGCCGTTCTGGCTCACGCGCAGCGGGGCGCCGGCGCGGAAGTACTCCTCCTCGAACACCACCCAGTTGACCAGGCCGCAGTCGCGGCCGCCGTACTCCTCGGGCCAGGAGACGACCGACATGCGGGCGTCGGCCATCGTGCGCTCCCACTGCCGGTGGGCCTCGAAGCCCTCGGCGGTGTCCATGTGCGGCAGCGGCTCGGCGGGCACGTTGGCGGCGAGCCACTCGCGCACCTCGAGGCGGAAGTCCTGCGTGGACTGGTCCAGGTCGAGATCCACGGGCTCAGCCCTCCTTCTTCTCGGTCGGGCCGGCGCCGGTCGAACCCGGGTTGGCGGTGTCGCGCATCGAGCGGGCGTCCATGCCGCCGAGGGAGGCGCTGAACGAGTCGGTGTCGTCGGGCTCGGCGTTGGCCGAGTGCGAGAACATGTGCCAGCCGAAGACGGTGTCGAGCGAGGTCTGCAGGCCCATCTGGTCCTCGCACATGTTGACGGCCTTCTTGGTCAGCGTCAGCCCGAACGGCGGCATCGCCTTGATCTCGGCGGCGATCTCGTAGACCTTGGCCTGCAGCTCGTCGCGCGGGACGACGTGGTTGAGCATGCCCCACTCGAGCGCCTCGGCGGCACCGAACCTGCGACCGGTGTAGAGGATCTCCTTGGCGCGGCGGGGGCCGAGGACGAAGACGTGGGCGAAGTACTCGACGCCCGGGATGCCCATCTTGACCACGGGGTCGGAGAAGAAGGCGTCGTCGGAGGCCACGATGAAGTCGGCGATCCAGGCCAGCATGAGCCCGCCGGCGATGCACGCGCCGTGGACCTGGGCGATCACCGGCTTGGGGATCTCCCGCCAGCGGCGGCACATCTGCACGTAGACCTCGGTCTCGCGGGCCAGGCGCCGGTCGCCGCCGCCGCGGGTGGTGTGGTCCCACCAGATCGCGGCGCGGTTGGGATACTGCACGTGGTGGTCGCGCTCGACCGTGCCGATGTCGTGGCCGGCGGAGAAGTGCTTGCCGTTGGCGCGCAGGACGATGACCTTCACGGCGTCGTCCTCGACGGCCTTGATGAAGGCGTTGTCCAGCGAGTACGTCATGACCGAGTTCTGCGCGTTGCGGAAGTCGGGGCGGTTGAGCGTGACGTAGGCGGTGCCGTCGACGACCTCGTAGGCCACCGGCTGCGTGTCGGGCCCGAGGTCGTCGACCCCGAGCACCGGCGGGATCTGTGCAGGGGGGTGAGATGCATCGGTCATGAGCTGGGATTCTCCTTACCTAGCAAGTGCTTGGTTGGTACTCTACCCGAGTGACTGAACAGCGGGTAACGATGGACACCGACGTGAACGGCGAGACAGACCACGTGTACGAGGCGCTGATCGTGGGCAGCGGCTTCGGCGGGCAGTCCGCCGCGATCGAACTCGGGAAGGCGGGCGTCCACGACGTCGTCATCCTGGAGCGCCGCGACTTCGTGGGCGGGACCTGGTGCCAGAACTCCTACCCGGGCGCGGCGGTGGACGTGCAGTCCCACCTCTACAGCCTGTCCGGGGTGCGCTACCGCTGGAGCCGGCTCTTCGCCGAGGGCGACGAGCTGCGCGACTACACCGAGCACGTCCTCGACACCCACGGCCTGCGGTCCAGGGTCCGCACGGGGGAGAACGTCACCGTCATGCGGTGGGACGACGAGGCGGGCCTCTGGACGGTGGAGACCGAGGCGGGGCGGACGTATCGGGCGCGCGTCGTCGTCAACGCCTCCGGGCCGCTCTCGACCGCCGTGATCCCGCCGATCCCGGGCCGCGAGTCCTTTGCCGGCGCCCAGTTCCACACCAACGACTGGGACCACTCGGTGGACCTCGCCGGCAAGCGGGTCGCCGTGGTGGGCAGCGGGGCGAGCGCTGCCCAGGTGATCCCCACGATCGCGCCCGGGGTGGGGCACCTGCACGTGTTCCAGCGCAGCCCGCACTGGGTGATGCCGCGGCGCGACCGCGTGTTCGGCCGCTTCGAGCGGTGGCTGGTCAACACGCGGATCGTCTCGCTGCTGCTGCGGGCGCTGTTCTACTGGCGGCTCGAGGTGCGCGTGGTGGGCTTCAAGTACTCGCGCGTCATGCTCGACCTGGTGGCCACGCGCAGCGCCAGGCGGCACCTGCGCCGGCAGGTCGCGGACCCGGCGCTGCGCAGGGCGCTCACGCCCGACTACACGATCGGCTGCAAGCGCGTCATCCTCTCCGACACGCTCTACCCGGCGCTGTGCCGGGAGAACGTCACGCTGCACACCCGCGAGGACGGGATCGCCGAGATCACGCCGGAGGGGATCGTCACGACCACCGGGGAGCGCCTGCCGGTCGACGTGATCGTGTGGGCCACCGGCTACGACGCCACCGACGGCGCGGTGAGCCACGAGATCGTGGGCCGCGACGGCGTGCGCCTGGCCGACGTGTGGGCCGAGTACCCGCGCGCCTACCTCGGCACCACCGTGCCGGGCTTCCCCAACCTCTTCCTCACGCTGGGCCCCAACACCGGGATCGGTCACACCTCGGCGCTGTTCATCATGGAGTCGCAGCTGCGCTACATCGTGGACTGCGTGCGCCGGCTGCGGGAGTCGGGCGCTCGGTCGCTCGAGGTCCGCGCCGACGCCGAGGAGCGCTACACCACCGGCATCCACTCGGAGATGGAGCGCACCGTGTGGCACTCGGGCGGCTGCACCTCGTGGTACCAGTCGGCCTCCGGCAAGGTGATCGCCATGTACCCCGGCTTCAGCTTCACCTACCGCCGCCACACGCGGCGGATGGACCCGGCCGACCACGTCCTGACGCCCGCGGCCACGACTCAGGCCGTGTAGCCGCCGTCCACGTCGAGTTTCTGGCCGGAGACGAAGCCGGCCCGGTCGGAGGCGAGAAAGGCCACCGCCTCCGCGACGTCGCGCGCCGTGCCGAAGCGGCGCAGCGGGATGTTGCCGCGGGTGACGGCGAGGGCGCGCTCGTCGAGGTCGCCGGAGGCGATGAGCCGCTCCGCCATGCCGTCGGTGAGCATGCCCGGCCCCACGCAGTTCACGCGCACCCCGTAGCGGCCCTCCTCGGCGGCGAACCCGCGGACCAGTTGCTCGACCGCGCCCTTGGGGCCCGCGGAGAGCCCGTCGCGGACCGGGTAGCGGGCGGTGGCGGCGGTGGTGACGGCCACGACGCAGCCGGCGGGCCGGTCGTCGGTGGCGCGCAGGTGCGGCAGCGCGGCGTGGACGAGCGTGAAGAACCCGGCGGCGTCGTCGACGAGCTGGCGCCGGAAGTCGGCGGGGTCCACGCGGCTGAGGTGGACCATGGGCACGTGCGGGCCGGCGCAGTGGGCGAGGACGCGCAGGCCGCCGTACCGGGCACCGATCCCGTCGAGGGCGGCGCGCACCTCGCCGTCATCCCCGGACCCCCGACACTCCGGGTCGAGCCGCACGCACCGCACCTCCGAGCCCGTCGCCCCGAGCTCCGCGGCCAGGTCGACCGGCTCGGTGGAACGGTAGCCCAGGACGAGCGGGGCACCGGGGTGGTCGCGGGCCAGGGCGCGCGCGACGGCGCGGCCGATGCCTCCCGAGGCGCCGGTGACGAGGACGGCGGGGGTTCCGGCGCCGGCCGCCGCGCCGGTGGCGCTCATCGCAGCTCGGTCTTGAGGATCTTGCCCGACGGGTTGCGCGGGAAGGAGTCCACGAACTCGATCGTGCGGGGGCGCTTGAAGTTGGCCAGGTGCTCGCTACAGAAGTCGAGGACGTCCTGCTCGCCGAGCGACGAGCCCTCCCGGCGCACGATGTAGGCCTTGCCGACCTCGCCCATCCGCTCGTCCGGCACGCCCACGACGGCGGACTCGACCACGCCGTCGAGGCGCGCGAGGGTCTGCTCGATCTCGGCGGGGTACACGTTGAAGCCGCCGGTGATGTACATGTCCTTGAGTCGGTCGGTGATGCGCAGGTTGCCGCGCTCGTCGATCTCGCCCACGTCGCCGGTGTGCAGCCAGCCGTCGGGGTCGATGGTCTTGGCGGTGTTCTCGGGGTCGTCGAGGTAGCCCTGCATCACCATCTCGCCGCGGGTGAGGATCTCGCCCTTCTCGCCGATCCGGATCTCCATGCCGGGGTAGGCGCGGCCGCAGGTGGTGGCGACGGTGGTGTCGTCGTCGTCCGCGGTGGTGGTGGTGATGAAGCCCATGGTCTCGGTCTGGCCGTAGGCGGTGAGCACGGTCTCCAGGCCCAGGTCGGACTGCATGCGCTCGACCAGGACGACCGGCACCACGGAGGCGCCGGTGACGGCCAGGCGCAGCGACGACAGGTCGTGGTCGGCGCGCGCGGGGTCGTCGAGGAGGGTCTGGAAGATGGTCGGCGCGCCGGGCAGGACGGTGGCCTTCTCCGCCTCGATCAGCCGCAGCGTCTCGCCGGTGGAGTAGACGGCCAGCGGGATGATCGTGGCGCCGAACAGGGTGCACACGAGGAAGCCGGCCTTGTAGCCGAAGCTGTGGAAGAACGGGTTGACGATGAGGTAGCGGTCGTCCTCGGTCACCCCGCCGTTGGCGCCCCACGCCCGTGCCCCGGCGACGGTCTGCCGGTGCAGCGCCACCACGCCCTTGCTCTTGCCGGTGGTGCCGGAGGTGAAGAGGATGTCGGCGACGTCGTCGCCGGTCACCCCGTCCGCGCGGGCGTCGGCGTCGGCGAGGAGGGTGTCGGTGGCCTCGGCCTGGAGGTCGGGGAGGTCGACGACGGCGAGGTCCGCGGTCGCGGTGTCCCCGCCCTCGAGGGGGATCCGCACGATCATCCGCAGGTCGGTGGCCTCGGCCAGCGAGCCGCCGGCGGCGCCCACGAGGTCGGCGATCCGCTCGGATCCGAGGAAGGCGCCGGCGACGACGGCCGCCACGGCGCCGGTGCGCTGGACGATCTCGAGCGTCTCACTACCGGTGTAGCGGGTGTTGGCGGGGACCACGGTGGCGCCGGCGTACTGCGTGCCCAGCGCCGCGACCACCCAGTGTCGGGTGTTGGGCGCCCAGATCACCACGCGGTCGCCGGGACGCACGTCGCGCGCGACGAGCCCGGCGGCGAAGCGGCGGACCTCCTCGTGGAGCTGCGCCCACGTCCAGCGGGTGTCGTGACCGGCCTGGACGTCGGCGATCGCCTCGCGGTCCGGCCAGAGGTGCGCCGCTCGGCGCAGGGCGGCCGGGGTGGTCTGGACGGGTGCTGCGTCGGTCACGGGGGAGGCTCCTCGCTGGCGGCGGGTGATTCCGGGAAATGCTACCAAGCAGTTGCTTGGTGGTGGAGGATGTGAGCTGTGTTGATGACAGGACGGACCAGGCTACGGGGGCTCCTGGCGGCGGTGATCGCGCCCCTCGTCGTCGTCACCTCGGTGGCCACGGCGCCCGCCCACGCCGACCCGACCGGCGGTGACGCCGGGCGGCAGTGGACGGCGGCCACCACCGCGTCCGGGCCACACG
>DUTZ01000084.1 GCA_012841845.1 Actinomycetales bacterium
GCGCCCGGACCGCCGCCCGCGCCCGAACCGCCGCTCGCGCCCGGACCGCCGCCCGCGCGTCACCGCTGGTGGACCTGGTTCTGGGCGGTCTCCAGCCCGTGGCGCAGGAGCAACTCCACGGCGTCGGCGGCGTCCTGGACCAGGAACGGCACGTCGGGCTGCTCGAGCTTGGAGAAGCGCTTGAGCACGAAGTCGGCCACGTCCATGCGGCCGGGCGGCCGGCCGACGCCCACGCGGACCCGCAGGTAGTCGCGGGTGCCGAGGCTCGAGCTCACCGAGCGCAGGCCGTTGTGCCCGCCCTCGCCGCCGCCGCGCTTGAGCCGGACCTGGCCGAAGTCCACGTCGATCTCGTCGTGCACCACGATCACGTCGGTGGGCTTCACGGAGAAGTACTTGGCCACCGCCGAGACCGGGCCGCCGGAGAGGTTCATGTACGAGCGCGGGCGCGCCAGCACCACGGGCCGGTCGGCGAGGCGCGTCTGCGCGACGTGGCAGTTGGTGCGCTTGTGGACCGAGAAGCTCGCCGGCATGGGCAGGGCGCGGGAGGCGAGTTCGGCGATCACCTCCCAGCCGATGTTGTGGCGGGTGCCCTCGTAGTCCGGGCCGGGGTTGGCGAGGCCCACGACGAGGGTGGGGGCGGTGTCACTCACGCCCGCCATGATCCCAGACGCCGCCGCGCGGGGTGTCGGGGCGGTCGGGCGGGGCGTCAGGGGCGTCCGGGCGGGCGCAGGGCGGCGCTCGCGGTGTCGCGGACGGCGTCGGTGAGCGCGTCCAGGGCGGGGGAGTGCAGCTTCCAGTGCTGCCAGTACAGCGGCACGTCGAGCGGCCGGTCGGGGGAGAGCTCCACGAGGTCGCCGGACGCCAGCCCCGGGGCGGCGAGCTGCTCGGGCAGCAGGCCCCACCCCAGGCCGGCGCCGATCGCCCGCAGGTGGTCGTGGGAGCTGGGGACGTAGTGCCGCGGCCCGGTCGGGTCGCGGCGGGTGAGCCGGCGGTAGTGGCGGCTCTGGTGGCCGTCGCTGCGGTCGAAGTCCACCACCGGCGCCCGGCCGAGCCCGGAGGCCGGGGATCCGACGGCGAGGTGACGCCCGACGAACGACGGGCTCGCGCACGCGAGGTAGCGCATCGCGCCCAGCGGCAGCGAGCGGCAGCCCTGGACGGGGTGCGCCTCGCTGGTGACGGCCGCCATGACCTCGCCGCGCCGCAGCAGGTCGGTGGACAGCGACTCGTCCTCGCGGCGGACGTCAAAGACGACCCGGCCGGAGGCGTGGACGGCCGCCATGGCGTCGAGGAACCACGTGGCCAGCGAGTCGGCGTTGCAGGCCACCGCCAGGGCGACGTGACCGCCGGCCTCGTCGTCACCGCCCCCGAGCTCGTGCCCGAGCGACTCCTCGAGGTGCAGCATCTGGCGGGCCGTGCGCAGCAGCGCCTCGCCGGACGCGGTGGGGCTCACCGGCCGGTCGCGGCGCACGAGGATCCGGCCCGCCGAGTCCTCGAGCGCGCGGATGCGCTGGGACACCGCGGACTGCGTGACGTGCAGGTGCGCCGCGGCGGCGTCGAACGACCCCAGGTCCACCACGGCCACGAGCGTGCGGAGCTGGTCCAGGTGCAGCGGCTTCATAAGCACAACTGATGGTAGGTCAGAAACAACAGTGTGACTACTGGGCCCGGGCTGCCTACCGTGGGGATACGTGACCACCACCTCGACGCTCCTCACCGGCACCGCCATGGGCCTGGGCCTCATCGCGGCCGTCGGCGCCCAGAACGCCTACCTGCTGCAGCGCTCGATCCGCGGCGACGTGAACATGGTCCCGATCGTGGTGTTCTGCGTGGTCTCCGACGCGCTGCTCATCACGCTCGGCGTGGCCGGCGTGGGCGCGCTCGTCGAGGCCGCCCCGGCCGCGCTGGAGGTCCTGCGCTGGTTCGGCGTCGTCTTCCTGCTCGGCTACGGCGCCTTCGCCGCCGGCCGGGCCCTGCGCCCCGGTGCCGGGCTCGTCGCCGGGGAGACGGCCCGCGCGCCGTCGCTGCTCGGCGCGCTCGGGGCGATCGCCGCGTTCACCTGGCTCAACCCGCACGCCTACCTGGACACCGTGGTGCTGCTCGGCGGCCTCGCCAACCAGCAGGCCGGCGACCTGCGCTGGGTGTTCGCCGCGGGCGCCTTCCTCGCGGCGGTGCTGTGGTTCCCGCTCGTCGGCTTCGGCGGCCGCGCCCTGCGGGGACTGTTCGCCCGGCCCGGGGCGTGGCGGGTCCTCGACGCGGCGATCGCCGTCATGATGGGCGTCCTCGCCGTCGGGCTCATCCGGGGCTGAGCCCCGCGCCCCGCGCTGCCCCGGACATGGGCCGAGGGCC
>DUTZ01000085.1 GCA_012841845.1 Actinomycetales bacterium
GCGCGAACCCGCGCACGTTGGACGAGTGCACGCGCTCGGCGCCGGGCAGGAGCTCGTAGCCGCGGATCGAGCGGGCGATCTGGTCGAGCGCGATCCGCCCCTCGAGGCGCGCGAGGTGCGCGCCCAGGCAGAAGTGGGGACCCTGGCCGAAGCTCAGCGACGCCGACGTGTCGCGGCCGAGCCGGTAGACGTCGCCGTCGCTGAACACCTCCTCGTCGCGGTTGGCCGAGCCGATGAGCAGCAGCACCTTCTCGTCGGCCGGGATCGTCACGTCACGGACCGTCACCTCGCGGGTGGTGGTGCGCAGGACCATCTGGCTCGAGGTGTCGAAGCGCAGGGTCTCCTCGACCCAGTCCGGCGCCCGCCCGGGGTCGTCGAGGACGAGCCGCGACTGCTCGGGGAACTCGTGTCCCCAGTACAGCGCGTTGGCCAGCAGCTTGGTGGTGGTCTCGTTGCCGGCCACCACCATGAGGAACAGGAAGGAGAGGATCTCGTCGGAGTCGAGCTTCTCGCCGTCGACCTCCGCGTCGATGAGCGCCGAGGTCAGGTCCTCGGTGCGCCGGCGCCGACGCTCGGCGACCATGTCCTGGTAGTAGGCGATGAGGTCGAGCGCGGCCACCATGGAGTCCTCGGGCACGTCCTGCACGCCCTCCTCGCGGTGCATGACGAGGTCGGCCAGACGCCGCAGCTCGGCGCGGTCGGCCTCGGGCACGCCCATGAGGTCGGAGATGACGTCCATGGGGAGCTTGCCGGCGTAGTCGTCCACGACGTCGAACTCGCCCCGCTCCAGGCACTCGTCCCAGTACTGCAGCGAGATCCGCTCGATGCCCTCGGAGAGCGCGTCCACCCGGCGGGCAGTGAAGCCCTTGCTCACGAGCTTGCGCAGGCGCGCGTGGCGGGGGTCGTCCATCGCGAGGAAGGACATGGTCTTGTACGCGTGCGGGCCGTAGGCGGCGGGGTCCAGCGAGACGCCCATCGCGTTGGAGAACGCGTCCGGCGCCCGGAAGGCCTCGCGCACGTCGGCGTGCCGGCTCAGCGCCCAGAAACCCAGCTCCGGGTTGTGGTAGACGGGCGCCTCGGCGCGCAGCCGGGCGTAGAGGGGGTACGGGTCCTCGTGGACGGCGTAGTCGTACGGGCTGAACACCAGCGGGGTGGCGGTGGTCATGGGTCGCGTCACCTCAGGATCAGTCGGGCGGCGGATTCGATGCTGTCGGCCATGTCGGCATAGGTGCCGTAGCCCATGCCGGCGCGGACGAGCGCCCCGGCGTAGACCATCTCCAGCGCGCCCACCACCTCGTCGTCGACCTCCGGCCCGAGCGCCGCGACGATGCGGCGCCGGATGTCCGCGCCGATCCGGATGCGCAGGTGGGAGACCTCGGGGTCGTCGCCGAGCAGGGCGGCGGTGACGGCGGAGGCGAGCTCGGGCTCGTCGGCCATGAGCAGCGCGACGCCGCGCAGGACGGTGACGACCCGGTCGGCCGCCGTGCCCGTCTCCGGCGCCTCGGGGGCGTGGTCGACGAGCCGCCGCCAGAACACCTCGGAGATGAGGTGCCCCTTGGAGGAGAAGTAGGTGTAGGCGGTGGCCGGGGCGACGCCCGCCCGCGAGGCCACCGCGCGGACCGCGAGCCCGCCGGGCCCGTTCTCCCGCAGGACCTCCACGGCGGCGGCCGTGAGGCGGTCGACGGTCTCGGCCTGCTGGCTGCTCAGGCGCCGCCTGGTCGACTCGTAACGCACATCGCTGGACATGTGTCTGGACAGTACACTAGGCACCATTCCAGGAAAAGGGTTTCCATGGACACATGTTTGGTCTAGCGTCTAGACAGCTGTCCACCCCCACCCTCACTCACATCCCCGCCGACGGAAGGCCGACCGTGTCGCCGAGCACCACCGACCCCGCCCCGCTCCTCATCGACGGCGAGCTGCGCCCCGCCACGGGAGGCGGCACCTTCGAGGTCCTCAACCCCGCCACCGAGGAGGTCGTGGGCCACTCCGCCGACGCGACGGCGGCCGACATGGACGCCGCGATCGCCGCCGCCCGCCGCGCGTTCGACACCACCGACTGGTCCACCGACCACGCCTTCCGGGCCCGCTGCCTGCGCCAGCTCCGCGACGCGCTGCAGTCCCACACCGAGGAGCTGCGCGCGCTCACGATCGCCGAGGTCGGCGCGCCCCACATGTTCACCACCGGCCCGCAGCTCGAGGGTCCCGTCGCCGACCTCGGCTGGCTGGCCGATCTCGTGGAGGCCTACCGGTGGACCGAGGACCTGGGCGAGTCCGAGATCATGGGCGTGCGGTCGTTCCGCTCCACCCGGCGCGAGGCGATCGGCGTCGTCGGCGCCATCACCCCGTGGAACTTCCCCAACCAGATCAACCTCGCCAAGATCGGCCCCGCTCTGGCCGCCGGCTGCACCGTCGTGCTCAAGCCCGCGCCGGACACCCCGCTCATCGCCGCCGCGGTCGCCCGCATCGCGGCCGAGGAGACCGACCTCCCCGCCGGCGTACTCAACGTGGTCAACTCCGCCGACCATGCCGTGGGCGCGCAGCTCAGCACCGACCCGCGCGTCGACCTGGTCTCGTTCACCGGCTCCACCACCACCGGAAAGAAGGTCATGGCCGCCGCGGCGGAGACCCTCAAGAAGGTCTTCCTCGAGCTCGGCGGCAAGTCGGCCTCGGTGGTGCTCGACGACGCCGACCTCGGCTCCGCCTGCTTCATGACCGCCCTCAACGCCTGCACCCACGCCGGCCAGGGCTGCGCGCTCACCACCAGGCTCGTCGTGCCGCGCGCCCAGCTCGCCGAGGCGATCGAGCACGCCAAGGGAGCCATGGCCGCGTTCGCGCCCGGCGACCCCACCGACCCCGGCACCCTGTGCGGCCCGCTCGTCTCGGCCGCGCAGCGCGAG
This sequence comes from Actinomycetales bacterium, assembly GCA_012841845.1. GTDB lineage: Bacteria > Actinomycetota > Actinomycetes > Mycobacteriales > Mycobacteriaceae > Dietzia. Next base: position 2,901 of record DUTZ01000085.1, read on the forward strand.
CGCGTCGAGTCCTACATCCGCTTGGCCGTCGAGGAGGGCGGCACCATCGAGTGCGGCGGCGGCCGGCCCGCGGCGCACGAGAAGGGCTTCTTCGTGGAACCCACCCTCATCTCGGGCCTGGACAACTCCGCGCGCGTGGCGCAGGAGGAGATCTTCGGCCCCGTCCTGGTGGTGATCCCGCACGACGGCGACGACGACGCGATCCGCATCGCCAACGACTCCCCCTACGGCCTCTCCGGCGCCGTCTGGGGCACCGATCCCGAGCGCGTCGAGCACGTCGTGTCCTCCATCCGGACCGGCACCCTCGGCGTCAACGGCGGCCAGTGGTACGGCGCCGACGTGCCCTTCGGCGGCTACAAGCAGTCCGGCATCGGCCGCGAGATGGGCCGCGAGGGCTTCGAGGAGTACCTCGAGATCAAGGCCGTCGCGACGCCGGCGTAGCGCGGCACCCACCGACACCCCACCGAACTTCCGAGGAGCACACGACATGGGACGTTTCAGCGGCAGGACCGCCATCGTGACCGGCGCCGCCGGCGGCATCGGCGAGGAGTACGCCAAGGCCCTCGCGGCCGAGGGCGCGAAGGTCGTGGTGGCCGACGTCAACGACGAGCAGGGCGCACGCGTGGCGCAGGAGATCGCGGCCGCCGGCGGCGAGGCCGTCTACCAGCACACCGACGTCTCCGACCCGGCCTCGGCGAACGCCTGCGCCGAGCGGGCCGTGGCCGAGTTCGGCTCGCTGGACCTGCTGGTCAACAACGCGGCGATCTTCGGCGGGATGAAGCTCGACTTCCTCATCACCGTCCCCTGGGACTACTACGAGAAGTTCATGTCGGTGAACCTCAACGGCCAGCTCCTCATGGTGCGCGCCTGCTGGGAGAAGATGGCCGCGGTCGGCGGCGGCGCGATCGTCAACCAGTCCTCCACGGCGGCGTGGCTGTACTCGGGCTTCTACGGCCTGGCCAAGGTCGGCGTCAACGGCCTCACCCAGCAGCTGGCCACCGAGCTCGGCGGGTCGAACATCCGCGTCAACGCCATCGCCCCCGGCCCCATCGACACCGAGGCCAACCGCACCACCACCCCGCAGTCGATCGTGCAGGACATGGTGGACAAGCTGCCCCTCAAGAGGATGGGCCGGCCGGAGGACCTGGTGGGCATGCTGCTCTTCCTGCTCTCGGACGAGGCGTCGTGGATCACCGGCCAGATCTTCAACGTCGACGGCGGACAGATCATCCGCTCATGACCGAGGATCCGCGCATGAGCTCCGGCGCCGGCGGCACCCCGGCCGCCCCGGTCGATCCCGGCGGCTCGATCGGCCCGGGCACGGCCGAGAGCCCCACCGCCCCCGTCGGCTTCGTCGGCCTCGGCAACATGGGCGCGCCCATCGCGAAGCGTCTGCTGGCCTGGCCCGGCGGCCTGGTGGTGTGCGACGTGCGACCCGAGGCCACCGAGCCGTTCGTCGCCGAGGGAGCCACCGCCGCCACGACGGGCGCGGAGGTCGCCCGGACCGCGCGGCTCATCTCGGTCACCGTGCTCGACGACGCCCAGGTCCGCGAGGTGGTGGACGGCCCCGACGGCATCCTGCGCACGGCCGCGCCCGGCACCGTCGTGGCCGTCCACTCCACGATCTCCGACTCCACGGCCGTGGAGCTGGCCGCGACGTGCGCGGAGCACGGCGTGCACCTGGTCGATGCGCCGGTCTCCGGCGGGGCACCCGGGGCCGAGTCCGGCGAGCTCGCCGTCATGGTGGGCGGCCCCCGCGAGGTCTACGAGGCGTGCAAGCCCGCCTTCACCCTGTGGGCCGGCATGCCCGTCCACGCCGGCGAGGTGGGCGCGGGCACCCGGATGAAGCTCGCCCGCAACCTCCTGCACTTCATCTCCTTCACCGCCGCCGCCGAGGCCTCCCGCCTGGCCGAGGCGGCGGGGATCGACATCACCAAGCTCGGCCGGGTGGTCCGCCACACCGACGCCATCACCGGCGGCGCCGGCGCGATCATGCTCCGCGACACCACCGCGCCCGTCGCCCCCGACGACTTCTGGCACGGGGTCTTCACCCACGTCCGCGGGCTCGGCGAGAAGGACCTCACCCTGGCGCTCGGCCTCGCGGGGCGACTGGGCGTCGAGCTGCCGCTCGGCACGCTCGCCCTGCGGGACCTCGGCGCCGGGCTCGGCGTGGGCCCGGGCGAGATCTCGCTCGCGGCGCGCGAGCGCGCGGAGTCACTCGGGGAGGCGGCCGGGTTCGGCGCCCCCACCCACGACGAGGCACCGATCGTCGACGACGAGGAGACCCACCGATGACTGACGAGACCACCCCTGACGGCGCGCGCGACGCGTCCCCGGAGACCACGTCCCCGGAGATGAGTGAGGCCCGGGCCCGCGGTCTGCGCACGATGACCGAGGTCTACGGCTTCGACATGTCGGACGGTCCCGGCGACTTCTTCGCCCACACCGCCGACCACCTCTTCGCCGAGGTGTGGACCAGACCCGGACTGAGCCACCGCGACCGGCGGCTGCTCCTGCTCGGCGCGCTCACGGCGCAGGGCAACACCGACGTCGCGGACATCCAGGTGGGGGCCGCGCTGGCCAACGGCGAACTCACGCCCGACGAGCTCGAGGAGATCGCCCTGTTCCTCTGCTACTACGCGGGCTGGCCGGGCGGCACCAAGCTCAACAACGTGATCGGCCCGCACGTCGCCCGCGCCCGCAAGGCCGCCCGACAGGCGTCCGAGGAGGCCGAGGCCGGGCGCGACTGAGCCCACCCGCACCCCGGCGCCGCCCCGCGACCCGGCCCCCGCCCACATCCGGTGAACGGCCTGCCGAGTTCGGTGAACGGTATTTGCGCGTCAGCGCCCTTCGCACGCGAATACTGTCCACTGGATTCTGCGCAGCGTCGACCAACCCGGGTGCGACCGCGGGCGCGCGACAGCCGACACTCTCCATCGACGCCGGGCACTCCCGGCGACCGCCTCCCCACCGCTGACCGATAGGTTGTTCCCCATGACCGCTCCGGAACTGGACCCCACCCTGCTCAGCGTCGCGCTCGGCGCGCCCGGCTTCATGCCCCTCGAGGAGGGCGTGACGCTGTACGAGATCGCCTGCGAGTACCTGGGCGAGGGCGTGGGCGTGGAGATCGGCACGTACTGCGGCCGCTCGACCGTCTTCCTGGGCGCTGCGGCCCGGGTGACCGGGGGCAGCATCGTCACCGTGGACCACCACCGCGGCTCGGAGGAGCACCAGCCGGGCTGGGAGTACCACGACTCCTCGCTGGTCGACACGCACACGGGCCGGTTGGAGACGCTCGGGCAGTTCCGGCACACGATCTGGGACGCGGGCCTGGACGACGTGGTGACCGCCGCGGTCGGCACCTCCCGCCAGGTGGCGCGGATCTGGGGGACGCCCGCCTCGTTCGTCTTCATCGACGGCGGCCACTCCTCGGAGGCGGCGCAGGCCGACTACGAGGGCTGGGCCCCGTGGGTCGCGATCGGCGGCGTCCTGCTCATCCACGACGTGTTCCCGGACCCGGCCGACGGCGGCCGCCCCCCGTACGAGATCTACTGCCGCGCGCTCGAGTCGGGCCAGTTCACCGAGGTCAAGGCCGTGGACTCGCTGCGCGTGCTGCGGCGCGTCAAGGGCGAGGTCGGCGCCCCGATGCCCTGAGTGGCGCGCCCGCTCAGTCGTCGAGCCGCACCCGGTGCCGGCTCGCGATGGACACGCGGTTGAACGCGTTGATGAGCACGATCGTCCACTCGATCGCGGTGAGCTGCTCGCCCGTGAACACCTCGGCGGCCGCCTCCTGGGCGGCCTCGCGCTCGGCCACGTCCTCGAGCCGGGTGAGCGCCTCGGCCAGGCGCAGCGCCGCCCGTTCCTCGTCGGTGTAGGCCGCGATCTCCCGCCAGGCCGGGAGCATGTCGAGCCGGTCCTGCGACACCCCCGCCTTCCGGGCGGCGGGCACGTGCGCGTCCAGGCAGGCGGCGCAGCCGTTGATCTGCGAGACCCGCACGTTGACCAGCTCGATCAGCCCCTCGTCGAGGCCCGCCTCCCCCGAGGCCTCCCGCGAGGCCAGCGCGGAGCGCACGAGCGGCTTGTAGACGGACCCGCGAGCGATGTTCGGCACGCCCACGTCAGTTGCCACCCCCGCCGCGGATCCAGGCGAGGTCGTCCGGGGAGGGCCTGCGCCATGCGCCGGTGAACTCGTCGTCGTTCTTCTCCAGGAACGCCTTGACCATCGGGCAGATCGGGACCACGGTGATCCCCTCGGCGCGCGTGGCCTCCACCGCGCCGCGCACGAGCGCGGTGCCCAGGCCCCGGCCGCCGAAGCGGTCGTCGACCTCGGTGTGGAAGAAGATCCGGGCGTCGTCGCGGTCCCGGAACTCGGATTTGCCGGCGTACTCCCCGTGCTCGTCGCGGACGACGAACGCCGTGAGCGCGTCGTCGTGGTCCACGGTCACGGCGGTGCCGTTCTTGTCGGTGTACTGGGCCATGGCGGTTCCTCTCGTCAGTCGGTCCGGGCCTTCGATTCGGGGTTGACGCGCGGCTTGAGCACGGTGCCGGGAAGGGTGGGCGCGGGCAGCCGGGTGAGGCCGGCCGGGTCGTGGCCGATGTAGCCGTCGACGGCGCCGAAGCGCTCGGACTCCGCCTGCCATTGGTCGCGGTAGCGGGCGATCTCGTCGTGGGTGCGGCCGATGAAGTTCCACCACATGACGATCTCCTCGCCGAACGGCTCGCCGCCGATGAGGATGCACCGCGCGGGAGTGGAGCCGGTGTTGCGCACCGTGAGCCGCTCCTCGCCGACGCCGGTGTAGGCCAGCGCGGTGGGCTCCACCACGACGCCCTCGAGGGTCACGTCGCCGGAGTCCACGAGCAGCCCGTGCTCGTAGGCCGGGTCCACGTCGAGGGCGAGCTCGGCGCCGGGGTCGAGCCGCAGCTCGGCGCCGAGCAGCGGGGAGAAGGTGGAGACCGGTGACGACGAGCCGAGCAGGCTGCCCAGGAACACGAGCGCCGAGCCGCCGGGGAACTCTACCGGCTCGGGCACGTGGTGGTCGAACCGCCGCCCGGTGCTCTCCCGGACGGCGTCCGGCAGCACGGTCCACAGCTGCACGCCGTGCAGGACGGTGGTGTCCTGCGTGGAGACCTCGGAGTGGCAGATGCCGGCGCCGGCGGTCATGAGGTTGACCTCGCCGGGGCGGACCACCGCGTGGTTGTCGCCGGAGTCGTGGTGGGTGACGTTGCCCTCGAACAGCCAGCTCACGGTCTGCAGGCCGGTGTGCGGGTGCGGGGCCACGTCCATGCCGCCGCTCACCGAGACGTCGTCGGGCCCGTAGTGGTCGACGAAGCACCAGGCGCCGATGAGCGAGCGCTTGCGCTGCGGGAGCGTGCGCTTGACCGTCATGGCCCGGGGGCCGCCGAGCGGGACGTCGCGGGAGGTGATGATCTCCACGGCCGCGCCGCCGCGCCCCTGCGGGTCGGGCGAGCCGCCGGCCTCGCACTCCATCTCCTCGGGGTGGGGTTCGAGGTTGCTCACGACCGGGCCCCCGCGTCCTCGGCGGTGACGGCGGCGTCCGCGTCGCGGCGCAGCTCCGCGGCCTTGGCGTCGATCTTCCCGCCGAGCGCCAGCCGGAGCGCCCGGTCCACGAGCGGCACGGGCAGCCAGTCCATGACGCGCCGGCTCACGTCCCACTTCACGGCGTAGCGGTGGCGGGGCCGCGAGGTGGTCCCGGCGGTCCACACCGCCTCGGCCAGGATCCGGGGATCGGCCGCCTTGTCGTCCTCCCCCGCCGCCAACTCACCCATCACGGCGGCCATGGCGGCGAACGGCGACCCGGGCCGGGTGGACTCCTGGAAGCGGCGCAGGATCGAGGCGGTCATGCCGGTGCGGAACGGGCCGGGCTGGACCAGCACCACGTCGAGGCCGAGGAACATGAGCTCGCGGCGCAGCGAGTCGCCGTAGGCCTCGATCGCGTGCTTGCTCATGGCGTAGGCGCCGTTCATGGGCATGGCGTGCTGCGGACCGGTCTCGGAGCTGATGAGCACGACCCGGCCGCCGCTCCCGCGGAGCAGGTCGAACAGCGCGTGGACGGTGCGGACGGTGCCCATGACGTTGACGTCGATGACCTGCTGCACGCGGTCCGGGTCCAGCTCGCCGAGCGGGCCGATCCCGAGGACGCCGGCGAAGGTGATCACCGCGTCGAGCCGGCCGTGCTCGTCCCGGACGCGGTCGGCGAGGGCGGCCAGGGAGGCGGAGTCGGTGACGTCGGCGGCCACGCCCGTGATCCCGGCCCGGTCGGCGGGGGCGGTGAGGTCGACGGCGACGACGGCCCAGCCGCGGCTGGCGTACAGCTCGGCGGTCGCCGCGCCGAGGCCGCCGCCGGCTCCGGTGATGACGGCGACGGGGGCGGTGTTCTTCGTGGGGCTCATACCCCGACGGTACCGGTGTCCTCAGTCCTGTGGCTGCAGCCCGAGCTTGCCCGCCAGGCGCTCGATGTAGGCGAGCACCTCCTCCTCCGACCGGTCCGGCGTGCCGTAGACGAGCTCGTCCACGCCGAGGTCGCGGTACCACGCGATCTTCTCCGGGTCCGGCTTGCCGTCGAGCACCACGACGTAGGGCGCGCCCTCCCGGCCCGCCTCGGCCCACAGCTCGCGCAGGCGACGCACGCTCTCGTCGATGCCGGTCGAGATGGGGGTGGTCATCCAGCCGTCTGCGCTGCGGACGATCCACTTGAGGTTCTTCTCCGTGCCCGCCCCGCCCACGAGCGTCAGCGGCCCGGGCGTGCGCGCGGTCTTGGGCCACGCCCAGCTCGGGCCGAAGTCCACGAACTCGCCGTGGAACTCGGCCTCCTCCTGGGTCCACAGCGCGCGCATGGCCTCGAGGTACTCGCGGAGCATGGTGCGACGGCGCGCCGGCGGTACGTCGTGATCGGCCAGCTCGTCGAGGTTCCAGGCGAAGCCCACGCCGAGGACCGTCCGGCCGTCCGAGAGGTGGTCCACCGAGGCGATGGTCTTGGCGAGGGTGATCGGGTCGCTCTCCACGGGGATGGCCACGGCGGTGCCGAGCCGGATCGTCGTCGTCACCGCCGACGCCGCCGCCAACGACACCCACGGGTCCAGGGTGCGGCGGTACCGCTCGTCGGGCAGCTCCGCGCCCCCGGTCCCCGGGTGGGCGGCCTCGCGCCGGACCGGGATGTGGGTGTGCTCGGGGACGTAGAACGCCGAGAACCCCGCGCGCTCGGCGGCCGCGGCGGCCGTGGCGGGGCGGATCCCGCGGTCGCTGGTGAACAGGGTGAGACCGAATTCCATGCGTGCTCCTCGTGCGCCTGACACGTGACCAGACAGGTGTCCAGCGGTGGTGTCCCGAGACTAGCGCACTGCGCCGCCGACAGCACCACCATCCCCCCGAAAATCGGCGACCCCGCCGGCGTATCGGCGGCCCATGTGGGAGTCGCCGACGCATCAGCAGGGTCGCCGATTTGTGGTTGCGCGCGTGGGTGGGCGTGTGCGCGTGCCGCGGGGACGGGGGCCGGCCGGGTCAGCGGCAGTCGGCGCCCTCGCAGGCCGCGGGGTCGCCCGGCAGCGACTGCAGGCGCTGCATGGTGTGGTCGGAGACGTAGCGGAAGATCTCGTTGCCCGGCGTGGTCCGCGAGAGCGCGTCGGCCGCGAGCAGCATCGCCGCCGCCGTCCACGTGCTCAGCTCCACCGGCCAGCGCTTGCCGTCGGCGTAGACGAGGCCGGTCCAGTACGAGCCGTCCGTGTCGCGCAGGTGCTGCATGTTGGTGAACTGCTCGAGCGCCTGCTCGTGCAGCCCCGCCGCCTCGAGCGAGAGCACGAGCTCGCACGTCTCGGCGCCGGTCACCCACGGCCGGTGGTCCACGCAGCGGATGCCCAGGCCCTCCACCACGAAGTCGTCCCAGCGGGAGGCCAGCCGCTCGGCCGCCTGCTCGCCCACCATGACGCCGCCGAGGACCGGGTAGTACCAGTCCATGGAGAACTCGGGCTTGGGCAGGAACAGCTCGGGGTGCGCGCGCAGCGCGTGGCCCAGGCGGTCGGCGGCCGCGTCCCAGTCCGGCGCGGTCTCGCCGAGCTCCTCGGCGATCGCCACCCCGCACCGCAGCGCGTGGTGGATGCTCGACGAGCCGGTGATGAGCGCCTCCTCGCAGAAGCCCTTGTCCCCCGAGCCCCACCACATCTGGCCCTCGGGCCCCTGGAAGAGCAGCACCAGGTCGAGCGCGCGGCGCACCGTGTCCCACATGGACTCGAGGAAGCCGGGGCGGCCGGTGACGAGGTGGTGGTGCCACACGCCGACGGCGACGTAGGCGCAGAAGTTGGAGTCCGTCTCGTCGTCCTCCACCACGCCGTCCTGCCAGCGGATCGGCCACGAACCGTCCGCGCGCTGCGTGTCGCGCAGGAACCCGTAGGCGCGCTCGGCGGCCTCCCACTGGCCGGCCACGGACAGGCCCATGGCGGACTCGACGTGGTCCCACGGGTCGGTGTGCCCGCCCGTGAACCAGGGGATCTCGCCGCTGGGCTTCTGGACGGACGCGATCCACGCGCCGGATGCGCGCACGGCGTCCTCGGACAGCACGCCCGGGACGCTGGGCACGAGACGGGTGCGGACGTCCTCGGTGGTCGGAGCAGCCACGGCCGATCAGACCCCCGCGCTCTCGGGCTTGCGCAGGTAGAACACGATCGACTTGCCCATCACGGGGTTGAGCAGCTTCTCGGCCGTGCGCGTCACCCACGGGCCCTTCATGAGGTCCCACACCAGGAGCTTGTGGTACGCCTTGGGCAGCGGGTGGTCGTCGTTCTCCGTGCCCACCGCGCACTTGAGCCACCAGTACGGGGCGTGCAGCGCGTGGGCGAAGCCGGTGCCCGTCACCTCGAGGCCCGCGGCGCGGAGCTTGTAGCCCAGCTCCTCGGCCGTGTAGATGCGGCAGTGGCCGCCCGGGTTCGAGTGGTAGTCGTCCGAGAGCTTCCAGCACAGCTTCTCGGGCCACTCGCGCGGCACCGTCACGGCGGCGAGTCCGCCCGGCTTGAGGATGCGCACGAGCTCGGCGATCGCCCTGGTGTCCTCCGGCACGTGCTCCAGCACCTCGGAGATCAGCACGAGGTCGAAGGTCCCGTCCTCGTAGGGCATGTTGAGCGCGTCGCCGACGAGCGCCTCGCCCCTGGACTCCGGCAGGCCCTCGCCGACCTCCTTCATCGCCTCGAGCATCTCGCCCACCTGGCGCATCTCGTCGGCGTTCTGGTCGAAGGCGGTGACGTCGGCGCCACGCCTGTAGAGCTCGAACGTGTGCCGGCCCATCCCGGCCCCCACGTCGATGGCCCGCATGCCCGGGCGCACACCCAGACGGTCGAAGTCCACGGTCAGCATGCGGCGTCCTCCTGCTCACGGATGTCGTGCCGGCCGGACCCCGGGAGGGTCTCGGCCTCGTCGTCGGTGACGGTCTCGTCGGTGAGGTGCTCGTCGATCTCGGCCTGGTCCGGCCCGATCACCGGGCCGGCGGTGAGGTCCGGCAGCGCCTCGCCGCGGACCCGCGCGATGGCGGTCTGGTACACCTCGACGGTCCGACGGGCCACGGCCGCCCAGCTGTAGCGCTCCATGACGCGCGCCCGGCCGCCCTCGGACAGGCGCCGGCGCTCGCCGGGATCGGCCAGCAGGGCCGAGATCTCGCGGGCCAGGGCGTCGACGTCGCCGGGCTCCACGAGCCGCGCCGCCGAGTCGTCGGTGCCCACCACCTCGGGCAGCGCGCCGGCGCGGCTGGCGACGAGGGCGCAGCCACTCGACATCGCCTCCACCGCCGGCAGCGAGAACCCCTCGTACATACTCGGCACCACCGCGATCTCGGCCGAGCCGACGAGATCGGCCAACTCGTCGTCGTCCACCCCCGACACCAGGTCCACGGCGTCCCGCAGGTGGAGCTTGTCCAGCAGCTTGGCGGCCTCGCCCTTCTCCTTGAGCTTGGACACCAGCGTGAGCCGCACGCCGGGGTGCTCCTCGCGCACCCTGGCCAGCGCGCGCAGCAGGACCGGGACGCCCTTGAGCGGCTGGTCGGCGCTGGCCACGCACACCAGGCGTCCGGGCTCGCGCTCGCGGTCGGCGTGGAAGCGGTCGGTGTCCACGCCCAGCGGGATGGTGACGATCCGGTCCGGGTCCACACCGAAGTCGCTCGCGATGTCGGCGGCCGAGTTGCTCGAGACCGTGATGATCTCCTCGAGCTTGCGCGAGACCCGCTTCTGCATGCCGAGGAAGCCGAACCAGCGCCAGGTGGTGATCTTCTTGCGCAGCGGCGCCTCGGCCATCGCCAGCTCGCGGTCGCGCGTGATGGGGTGGTGCACGGTGGCCACCACCGGGAAGCCCGCCTCCTCGAGGGTGAGCAGCCCGGAGCCGAGGCACTGGTTGTCGTGCACCACGTCGAAGTCGCCGAGCCGCTTCTTCAGCTCGCGCGCCGCGCGGAGGCTGAAGGTGCGCGGCTCCGGGAACCCGGCCGACCACATGGTGATCACCTCGAGCACGTCGATCCAGTCGCGGATCTCGCGCGGGTGCGGGGTGCGGAACGGGTCGGCGTCGTTGTACAGGTCCAGGCTGGGGATCTTGGTGAGCGTGGGGCCCGGGTCGAGTTCCGGGTAGGGCTGGCCGGAGAAGACCTCGACGGTGTGGCCGAGCGCCGCCAGCTCGCGGCTCAGGTGCCGGACGTAGACACCCTGCCCACCGCCGTGGGGCTTACTCCTGTAGGAGAGCAACGCTATCCGCACCGTGCGATCTCCTCCTTCCGCCTTCTCGGGCCCGGCGCCGTCCGCGCACGCGGCGGCCCCGGGCACATCTGTGCAAGTCTAGAACACGTTCAGGACGGGAAACGATCTGGCAGGTCCCCGCGGCTCTCCAACTCCCGGCGGTAGCGCGCCATCCCCCGCCGGCCCAGCGGCTCCAGCGCGGGTAGCAGCCACGGCAACGCCCCTGGGGCCAGCATCGCGGCGCGCGCCAGCAGCCCGTCCACCCGGTTCGGGAACACCTCCGTCCGGCGGGTGCCGATCGCGGCCACCACGTGGTCGGCGACCTGCCCCGGCGTCTGCGGCGGGCCCAGGAACTGCAGCGCGTTGCCGCCCTCGGCCACCTCCCGCCACAGCATGGGGGTGTCCACCGACGACGGCATCACGGACGTCACCCCGATCCCCTCCGGCCGCAGCGCCGTGCCGAGCGACACCATGGCCGCCCGCAGCCCCGCCTTGGCCGCCGCGTACACCGTCTGGTCCGGCATCGGCAGCACGCCGCCGAGCGAACCCAGCGCGATGACCTGCGCGCGCATCCCGTCGGCGAGGCGCCCCCGGCGCAGCAGCGGCAGCGCCCGGCGGGTGAGCACGAGCGGCGACGTGAGGTCGAGGTCGATCTCCGCCGCGATCGAGGCGTCGCTCCGCTCGGCGAAGGGGGTGGTGACGACGACGCCGCCCGCGTGTACCAGGAGGTCGATCCGCCCGTGAGTCCGCTCGACGTACTCCACCAGGCGGTCGAGGTCGTCGGCATCGGTGACGTCGACCGTCAGGGCGGTGGCGCCGGAGCCGAGGCCGGCGGTGAGCGCGTCGAGGCGACCGGAGTCGAGGTCGGCCAGCACGAGCCGTGCGCCGATGGCGGCGA
>DUTZ01000010.1 GCA_012841845.1 Actinomycetales bacterium
CCGGACCGCGCTCATCCTGGACATCTTCGCGCAGCACGCCACGAGCCGTGAGGGCAAGGCGCAGGTCTCCCTGGCCCAGATGGAGTACATGCTGCCCCGCCTGCGCGGCTGGGGTGAGGCGCTGTCGCGACAGGCCGGCGGACGGGCCGGCAGCAACGGCGGCGTGGGCCTGCGAGGTCCGGGTGAGACCAAGATCGAGACCGACCGGCGGCGCATCCGCGAGCGGATGGCGCGTCTGCGCCGCGAGATCAAGGGCATGAAGCAGGCCCGCGACACCAAGCGACACCGCCGTCGTGCCACCCCGGTGCCGTCGATCGCCATCGCCGGCTACACCAACGCGGGAAAATCCAGCCTGCTCAACCGGATCACCGGCGCGGGCGTCCTGGTGCAGAACGCCCTGTTCGCGACCCTCGACCCCACCACGCGGCGGGCGGAACTGCCCGACGGCCGGATGGTGGTGTTCACCGACACGGTGGGGTTCGTGCGGCACCTGCCCACCCAGCTCGTCGAGGCGTTCCGGTCCACACTCGAGGAAGTCGTGGACTCCGAGTTGCTGCTCCACGTGGTGGACGGATCCGACCCCTTCCCCCTCAAGCAGATCGAGGCCGTCCGCATGGTCGTCAACGACGTGGTGGTCGAGCAGAACGCCGAACACCCGCGGGAACTCGTGGTGATCAACAAGATCGACGCCGCCGATCCCGTCGTGCTCACCGAGCTACACCACGCCCTTCCCGAGGCGGTCTTCGTCTCGGCGCTGACGGGCGAGGGCATCGACGAGTTGCTGACGCGGATCATGGAGATCATCGCCGAGGGCGACGTCGAGGTGACCCTGGTCGTGCCGTATCAGCGCGGCGACGTCGTCTCCCGGGTCCACGCGGAGGGCGCGGTGGTCCACGAGGAGTACACCGAGTCCGGCACCAGGATCGTGGTGCGGCTTCCCGCCTCCATCGCAGGCGAGTTGTCGGAGTTCGCCGAGGGCGGCACACACGACGGCGCCGCCTGACCCCGGACGGGGCCGGCGGCGCCGGGGTGGAACGGCTCAGAGCTTGCGGAACACCGTGACGACCTTGCCGAGCACCGTCGCGTGCTCGCCCGGGATGGGGCTGAACGACTCGTTCCGCGGCAGGAGCCAGACGCCGGTCGAGTCCTTCTTGAAGACCTTGACGGTCGCCTCGCCGTCGATGAGGGCGGCCACGATCTCCCCGTTGTCCGCCACGTTCTGGCGGCGTACCACCACGTAGTCGCCGTCGCAGATGGCCGCGTCGATCATGGACTCACCGACCACGCGGAGCATGAAGAGCTCGCCCGACCCCACCAGATCCGAGGGGAGCGGGAGGACCTCCTCCACGGCCTGCTCGGCGAGGATCGGGCCGCCGGCGGCGATCCGACCGAGGACCGGGACGTACACCGGCTCGACGGAGCCGCTGGGCCGGGACGCCTCCGGCGCCGCGGGACGGCGGCCGCGGGACCGCTGCCCGGGGACCCCGTGGACGTCGACCGCCCGGGGCTTGTGCGGATCGCGGGTGAGGAAGCCCTTCTTCTCGAGGCTGCGCAGCTGGTGGGCGACGGACGAGGTCGACTGGAGGCCCACGGCGTCCCCGATCTCCCGGATGCTCGGCGGGTAACCACGGTTGCGCACCGTGTCGTGGATGTGGAGGAGGACGCTCTTCTGGCGCGGCGTCAGCGCCTCGAAGTCCGGCTTGGCCATGTCGGCAGTCCCTTCAGCGAATGCGTGTTCGACGGCGGATCGACTCCTACACTAGCGCGTGACGGGCGGGTGCGCCACACACCTGTTCGAGAAAGTTTCGCTCCGGGTGATGACTCTGTCGGACCCGCGTGATACAACTCTAGGCGAGTTCGAAATCGAACAGATGTGCCACGAGTGTGCGAAAGTCGTTCGTACAACGTATCGAGTAGGGAGCCGTCATGACCGTTCTGGAACTGCCTCCGTCAGTCTCTCCCGTGCGCTGGACCGAGGTCTGCGCCGCAGATCACCGGGCGGATCGCCGCCTCGCGGCCACCCGTCGCCCCGTCGCCGCGAGCGCGCGGACCGCGATCCGTCCGGCGTCGACGGTGCGGGTGCTGGGCGC
>DUTZ01000086.1 GCA_012841845.1 Actinomycetales bacterium
AGGCCCGGCTGGGTAGCGGCCGGGCCGTCCTCGACCGCGCCGGACGCGCGCTCCGCGACTGGGAGATGCACCGCGGCGCCGGCCTCGTCGTCGTCACCGACGGCCCCGCCACCCCCGGCCGGAGGGTGACCCTCCGGCCCCGCACCGGGCCCGCCGCCTGGCTGCGGATGACCGCGCCCTGCGAGGTCACCGAGGTGGTCGACGACCCCGACGCCCGCGGCTTCACCTACCGCACGCTGCCCGGCCACCCCGAGCGCGGCACCGAGACGTTCCTCGTCGAACGCGACCCGGCCACCGACGAGGTGCGGCTGCGGATCGAGGCCGTCTCCGCGCCCGGCCGCCTGCTCGTCCGCCTGGCCGGCCCGCTCGCGCGGGCCGAACAGGACCGGATCACCCGCCGCTACATCGCGGCGGTGAAAAGCCTCATCTGAGTAAGGACCTCATTTTCCGCCCGCCTGCGGCTCGACGGATCTAGATTCCTCTCATGACGCACGCACCGAATCCCCGGAGCGAGACCGGCGGCGAGACCCCGATGATCACGCTGGCCTCGGTCGACAAGCACTTCGGCGACTTCCACGCCCTCCGCGACATCTGCCTGGAGATCCCCCGGGGACAGGTCGTGATCGTGCTCGGCCCCTCCGGCTCCGGCAAGTCCACCCTCTGCAGGTGTATCAACCGCCTCGAGACCATCGACTCCGGCGAGATCCGGATCGACGGCAAGGTGCTGCCCGCCGAGGGCAAGGGACTGGCCAAGCTCCGCGAGGAGGTGGGCATGGTGTTCCAGCAGTTCAACCTCTTCGCCCACAAGACCATCCTCGAGAACGTGACCCTGGCCCCCATCAAGGTCAAGAAGATGTCCAAGGCCGACGCCGAGAAGAAGGCCATGGCCCTGCTCGAGCGCGTGGGGATCGCCGACCAGGCCGGCAAGTACCCGGCGCAGCTCTCCGGCGGCCAGCAGCAGCGCGTGGCGATCGCCCGCTCCCTGGCCATGGACCCCAAGATCATGCTCTTCGACGAGCCCACCTCGGCGCTCGACCCGGAGATGGTCAACGAGGTGCTCGACGTGATGACCTCGCTGGCCAAGGAGGGCATGACGATGCTCGTCGTGACCCACGAGATGGGCTTCGCCAAGAAGGCCGGCGACCGCGTCATCTTTATGGCCGACGGCGCCGTGGTCGAGGACACCGACCCCGACAGCTTCTTCACCGCCCCCGAATCGGACCGCGCCAAGGACTTCCTCGGCAAGATCCTCGGCCACTGAGGAGGCGGCCCATGCGATCCCGACTCCTGCCCGCCGCCCTCGCCGTGGTGCTCGCGGCGACCCTCACCGCCTGCGGGTCCGGCGGCCCCCGCAGCCTCCTCGACTCGATCCGCGGCGGCGAGGTGATCCTCGGCACCAAGTACGACCAGCCCGGGCTCGGCCTGCGCAACCCCGACAAGTCGATGACCGGCTTCGACGTGGACGTGATCGAGTACGTGGTGGCGGCGATCGCCGACGAGCTCGGCGTCGAGCACCCCGAGATCTCGTGGAAGGAGGCGCCGTCCGCCCAGCGCGAGACGCTCATCCGCAACGGCGAGGTGGACGCGATCGCGGCGACCTACTCGATCAGCACCAGCCGCGACGCCTCCGTGGAGTTCGGCGGCCCCTACCTCGAGACCCACCAGGCGCTGCTCGTGCGCCGCGACGACGAGTCGCTCACCGGCCTCGCCGACCTCGACGCCGGCCGCAAGCTGTGCTCGGTGGCCGGCTCGACCTCGGCGCAGAACGTGGAGAAGCAGCTCCCCGGCGTACAGCTGCAGCAGTTCGACAGCTACTCCTCGTGCGTCGAGGCGCTGCACCAGCGCAAGGTGGACGCCCTCACCACCGACGCGACGATCCTCGCCGGGTTCTCCGACCAGTACCCCGGCGAGTTCCAGATCGTCGGCATGGAGATCCTCAAGGACACGTTCAAAGAGGACGGCTCCCCCGACAAGAAGGCCGGCGACCCGTTCTCCACCGAGCGCTACGGCATCGGGGTCACCGACAAGGACACCGAGGCCCAGGAGGCGATCAACCGCGCACTGGACAAGATGATCGCCGACGGCGAGTGGGAGCGGGCCCTGATGGACAACGTGGGACGGGCGATGGAGGAGGCCGACTACCCGGCCCCCGAGCCGCCCACCCCCGGCGACCTGTCGTTCCTGGACTAGGAGGCACGCGTGGACACCATGTGGACCGAGCTGGCCCCCGACCTGTGGCCGGCGTTCTGGATGACCATCAAGCTCACGCTGCTCTCGGCGCTGGGCTCGCTCGTGTGGGGCACGATCCTCACCGGCTTCCGGGTCTCGCCGATCCCGGTGCTCCGGGGCTTCGGCACCGCCTACGTCAACATCGTGCGCAACACCCCGCTCACGCTGGTCATCCTCTTCTGCTCGATCGGGCTCTACCAGAACCTGGGCCTGACGCTGGCGCCGGAGAACGACCACTTCATCGAGAACAACAACTTCGCGCTCGCCGTCCTGGGCTTCGTGCTCTACACCTCGACGTTCGTGTGCGAGTCCCTGCGGGCCGGCATCAACACCGTGCCGCTCGGCCAGGCCGAGGCCGCCCGCTCCCTCGGGCTGGGCTTCCTGCAGATCCTCGGGCTGATCGTGCTGCCGCAGGCGTTCCGCGCCGTGATCGCCCCACTCGGCAGCGTCTTCATCGCCCTCACCAAGAACACGACCATCGCGTCGGTGATCGGCGTGGCGGAGGCGTCGCTGCTCATGAAGTCCACCATCGAGAACCACGCCGACCAGATCTTCCTGGTCTTCGGCATCTTCGCCGTCGGGTTCATGATCCTCACCCTCCCCACGGGCCTGTTCTTCGGCTGGCTCGGCAACCGTCTGGCGGTGAAGCGATGAGCACCCAGGCCACCGTCCTCTACGACGCCCCGGGCCCCAGGGCCCGCGCCGCGTACCGCACCATCGCGATCGTCAGCGTGGTGGCGGGCCTCGCGCTCGCCGCGCTCGTGCTGCTCATCCTGGGCCGCAACGGTCAGCTCGCCGCCGAGAAGTGGACCCCGTTCCTCAAGGGCACCACCTGGACCACGTACCTCCTGCCGGGCCTGGTGGGCACCATCGTCTCGGCGGTGCTGTCGATCGTGCTCGCCATGGCGCTGGGGCTGGTGCTCGGCGTGGGCCGGCTCTCGGAGAGCCGCGCGATCCGCGCGGTGTCCGGGACGATCGTCGAGGTCTTCCGCGCCATCCCGGTGCTCATCCTCATGATCTTCGCCTACCAGCTGTTCAGCATGTACCAGCTGTTCCCGTCCACGTACCTGGCCCTGGCCGCGGTCGTGTTCGGCCTGACGTTCTACAACGGCTCGGTGATCGCCGAGATCATCCGCTCCGGCGTGCGCTCGCTGCCGTCGGGCCAGCGCGAGGCCGCCGCGTCGCTGGGCCTGCGCCCCGGGCAGGCGATGCGGCTCATCCTGCTGCCGCAGGCGATCACCGCAATGCTGCCGGCGATCGTCGCGCAGATGGTGATCGCGCTCAAGGACTCGGCCCTCGGCTACCTCATCGGCTACATCGAGGTGGTGCGCTCGGGCATCCAGTCCGCCTCCTACTACCGCAACTACCTGGCCGCGCTCGTCGTGGTGGCGATCATCATGATCGTCATCAACTACGCGCTCACCTGGTTCGCGGGCCGGCTCGAGCAGCGCATGCGCACGGGCCGCAAGGCGGCGCCCACGAGCTGACCGGC
>DUTZ01000087.1 GCA_012841845.1 Actinomycetales bacterium
CGCGGGCGCCCGGGAGCGCGGCGAACAGGTCGCCGGGTCCGGCGTCCTGCGCGCGGATCGTGGCGCCCGTCACGGTCAGCCCGGCGGATCCGGGGTCGCCGAGGAGGTCCGCGCCGACCGTCTCGGCCAGCCGCTTCGCCGTCGTCATCTCGTCGCCCGCCTCCCTCGTCCTACCGTCTCGACCCTCCTGTGAACCCGCTACACGCTACCGCGTCCGCGTCCGGTCACCGAGCCTGCAGGACCAGCTCCGGGGCGGGCGCCGAGGGCGGGATGTTGTCCCGGTTGACGAGCCAGGCGGCGATGTCGTGGAACAGGGGTGCCGCGGAGGCGCCCAGGACGCCCTTGCTCGGCGCGTCGAGCATGATCGCGATGACGTACCGCGGGTCGTCCGCCGGCAGGATCCCGGCGAAGGTGATCCAGTAGCGCGAGTTGGAGTAGCACGAGCACGCCGGGTCGATCTGCTGCGCCGTCCCCGTCTTGCCGCTGATCTGGTATCCGGCGACGGCGGCCTGCGGGCCGGTGCCCGCGTCCGGCGGCCCCTGGACGACGGAGCGGAACATGTCGCGGACCGTGCGCGCGGTCTGCTCGCTCACCACGCGCACGCCCTCGGGGCGCTCGGTCGCGTGGACCTCGCCGTCGGGGCTCACGCGCTCGGCGACGATCCGGGGCGGCACCCGGACGCCGTCGTTGGCGATGGTCTGGTAGATGCCGGCCATCTGCAGGGTGGTCATGGACAGGCCCTGCCCGATGGGGAGGTTGGCGAACGTGCCGCCCTGCCAGTTCTGGAGGTCCGGGACCAGGCCGTCGGACTCGCCCGCCAGCTCGATCCCGGAGCGCTGCCCCAGCCCGAAGTCGTGGAGGTACTCGGAGAAGGGCTCCTTGCCCACCCGCTGCGCGAGCATGAGCGTGCCCACGTTGGAGGACTTACCGAAGATCCCGGTGGTCGTGTAAGGCGTGGGGCCGTGCTCCCAGGCGTCGGAGACGGTGACGCCGTCCATCCGGATGCTGCCGTCCACCGAGTGGACCTCGTCCGGGTCCGTGAGGCCGGCCTCGATCGCGGCGGCCGCGGTGACGATCTTGTTGACCGAGCCCGGCTCGAACGGCGACGTGATCGCCGGGTTGCCCAGGTCCGCGCCGCGCTCGAGCTCCTCCCCGATGCCCACCGCGGGGTTGAAGGTGTTGTCGTTGGCCATCGCCCGGACCTCGCCGGTCCTGGCGTCGAGGACCACCGCGGAGGCGTTGCCCGCGCCGGAGTCGTCCTTGGCGGTCTGCACGGCCTTCTGGAGGTGCCACTGGAGGTCCGCGTCGAGCGTGAGGCGCACCGTGTCGCCGTCGCGGGGGGCCGAGACGTTGCGCAGGGTGCCCGGGATCATCGTGTTGTCCTGGGCCTTGTCGAAGGTCTGGCGGCCGTCCTCGCCGTCGAGCTCGTCGTTGAGCACGGCCTCGATGCCCTGGAGGCCGATGATCTTGCCCTCGTCGCTCTTGGACGTGGCGCCCACGACGTTGGCGGCGAGCGCCCCGCCCGGGTACTCCCGGATGTCGACCCGCTCGGAGCCGATCATGGGGAACTTCTTGGTGATGGAGTTGGCCTGGGTGACGTCGATGTTGCGGACGAGGTAGGTGAACCCGCCCTCGGAGGAGAGCTTGGCCTCGATCTCGTCGCGGTCCACCGCCTCGCCGAGCACGGCGACGAACTCGTCGGAGATGTCCTCGACGAGCTCGTCCCACGTCGGCTTGGTGGGGTCGAGCCGCTTGCGCTCCTCGGCGTTGCGCTGCTCCACGAGCGGCTGGATCGACAGGTCGCGGGCCTCGCGGGTGAAGGCGATGGGGTCACCCCCCACGTCGATGATCGCCCCGCGCGTGGCGGGCAGCACCTGGTGGACCTGCCGCTGGCTCTCCGCGCGGGCGGCCAGCTCGGTGCCGCCGATGGTCTGCACCCACAGCAGCTTGACCAGGGCGATCGCCATGATCGCGATGAAGGCCGTCCGCATCCACACGAACCGACGGTCGGTCGCCGAGACCGACCCCACCCGACCGGAGCGGGTGGGGGGCCGCCCGTCGGCCGATCGTCCCGCGCGCGGGGCGCCCTGGGGGACGCCCGGCCCCCTCCGCGGGGCGCGTCGATCGGTCATGGGGTGGCCTTTCGGGGTCGTGACGTCAGTGGAACTGGCCCGGGACCGGGGCGAGCGTCGCCGGGTCGTGGGCTGGCGCCGC
>DUTZ01000088.1 GCA_012841845.1 Actinomycetales bacterium
CGGCCGGTGTCGGGGTCCGGGGTCGCCAGGTGCGCGCGGAAGCCCTCGACGTGCGCCTCGCTCACCGCGGCGAGGTCGTCCACCCCCAGCGCGGCGAGATAGTCCCGGTACTTGTCCAGGTCGCGCCGGTAGGCGGACAGGGTGTGGGCCGAGGCCCCCTTCTCGACGGCGAGGTGGTCCAGGTAGCCGCGGATCTCGGTCGCGGGGCCGGCGGCCGGGGTCATGGCGGGCCGGTCGTCGTCAACCCCGGGCCGACGCCCGGTGCGCGGCGAGGATCCCGGCCACGGCGATGCCGTTGACGATCCGCCCGTCGAGCACGGCCTCCACCGCGCCGTCGAGCGGCATCCACTCCTGCTCCATGTCGGCCTCCTCGTGGTGCGCCTCGGGGCGGGGCACCTCGCGCAGTCCGGTCGCCAGGTACAGGTGGACCCGCTCGGTGCAGAAGCCGGGCGAGGGGACGATCTCCACGAGCGGGCGCCAGTGCTCCGCGGCCAGGCCGGTCTCCTCGACGAGCTCGCGCCGGGCGGTCTCGAGCGGTTCCTCGCCGTCCACGTCGCACAGGCCGGCGGGCAGCTCCCACAGTCGCTCGCCCACCGCGTGCCGGTACTGGCGCACCAGGACGAGCCGCCCCTGCTCGTCGAGCGCCACCACCGCCACGGCGTCGTCGTGGCCGCAGATCTCCCGGTCCGCCGTACCGCCGCCGGGCATCTCGAGCGTGTCCACGCGCAGGCGGACGACCCGGCCGTCGAAGATCTCGCGGGAGGCGACGGTGCGGAACTCGTGGGAGCCGGGCGGCGGGGTGGACACGGGCGTCAGCTCCCGTCCGCGCGGTTGTCCGAGGTCAGCTCCGGGTCGGCCTTCTTGGATTTGCGGCCCGAGGTCTTGGCGGCCGCCTTGCCGCCGGCCTCCACCTCGCCCGAGCGCCAGGGCTCGACGGGCAGGCTCATCTCGTTCTCGTAGTCCAGGGCGGCCTTGACGAACGCCGTGAACAGCGGGTGCGGGCGCGTGGGCCGCGACTTGTACTCGGGGTGGGCCTGGGTGGCCACGAAGAACGGGTGCTGCTCGGTCGGGTACTCGACGAACTCCACCAGGTGGCCGTCGGGCGAGGTGCCCGAGAACCGGAGGCCGGACTCGGCGACCTTGTCGCGGAAGGCGTTGTTGACCTCGTAGCGGTGCCGGTGACGCTCGGAGACCTCGGTGGTGCCGTAGGCGGCGGCCACGACCGAGCCCTTGGTGAGCACCGCCGGGTAGGCGCCCAGGCGCATGGTGCCGCCGAGGTCGGCGTTCCCGGCCACGGCGTCCACCTGGTCGGCCATCGTCGAGATCACCGGGAACTCGGTGTCCGGGTCGAACTCGGTCGACGACGCGCCCTCCAGGCCCACCGAGCGGGCCGCCTCGATCACCGAGCACTGCAGGCCCAGGCACAGGCCGAGCAGCGGGATGCGGTTCTTCCGCGACCACGAGATGGCACCGAGCTTGCCCTCGATGCCGCGGATGCCGAACCCGCCGGGGACGAGGATGCCGTCCACGCCGCGCAGCGCCTCGCGGGCCCCGGACTCGGTGGCGCAGGCGTCGGACTCCACCCAGCGGATGTTGACGCGCGCCTGGTTGGCGAAGCCGCCGGCGCGCAGCGCCTCGGTGACGGACAGGTAGGCGTCGGGCAGGTCGATGTACTTGCCCACGAGGGCGATCTCGACCTCCTCCCGCGGCTCGTGCACCCTCGTGAGGAGTTCTCCCCACACCGTCCAGTCCACGTCGCGGAACGGGAGGTTGAGCTTGCGGATCACATGCGTGTCGAGGTGCTCGGAGAAGAGCACCTTGGGGATGTCGTAGATGCTCGGGGCGTCCGGCGTGGAGACGACGCCCTCGACGTCGACGTCGCACATGAGCGCGATCTTGTTCTTGAGCCCGTCCGGCACCTCCCGGTCGCAGCGCAGGATGAGGCCGTCGGGCACGATGCCGATCGACCGCAGGGCGGCCACCGAGTGCTGGGTGGGCTTGGTCTTGAGCTCCCCCGACGGCGCGAGGTAGGGCACCAGGGAGACGTGGAGGAAGAAGATGTTCTCGCGGCCCACCTCGTGGCGGACCTGGCGGCAGGCCTCGAGGAAGGGCTGCGACTCGATGTCGCCGACCGTGCCGCCGACCTCGGTGATCACCACGTCGGGACGGCGCCCCTCCGCGTCCGGCGCGCTCATCCCGATGATGCGTTCCTTGATGGCGTCCGTGATGTGCGGGATCACCTGCACCGTCTGGCCCAGGTACTCGCCGCGGCGCTCCTTGGCGATGACCGCCGAGTACACCTGGCCGGTGGTGACGTTGGCGTTGGCGCCCAGGTCCCGGTCGAGGAAGCGCTCGTAGTGGCCCAGGTCGAGGTCCGCCTCGGCGCCGTCCTCGGTGACGAAGACCTCGCCGTGCTCGAACGGGTTCATGGTGCCCGGGTCCACGTTGATGTACGGGTCGAGCTTCTGCATGGTCACCCGCAGGCCGCGGGCGGTGAGGAGCTGGCCCAGGCTCGAGGCGGTCAGGCCCTTCCCCAGCGACGAGGCCACGCCACCGGTGACGAAGATGTGCTTGGTCGCGTTCCGCGAGGCGGCTCGGTTCGGTGACAAGGAGACTCCCGTGTCCAGGCGCCGGAATGGATGATTGCTGGTGTGGCTCCGGTGCTCCCCACGGGGTTTCAGGCTAGCACCGTGCGGGCCCCTCGCGTCAGGGCGACACCGCGGGGATCGCCGAAGTGGCGTCGTCCCGCATGCCGTAGTGCCCCTGCTTCCGGTCGAGCTGGTCGGCGAGCGCGAGCGCGGTGGCCAGCCGGCCGGCGTCGGCGCCGGCGTTGTCGACCGTCGAGACCGTGTCGTCGCCGGAGGAACGGAGCACGGAGACGGCGTCGGGGTCGTCACCACCCCCGAGTTCGGCGCCGAGGACGGCGCCCGCGCCCTCGCGGTCCAGGGTCCGGGTGAGCGCGGCGACCCGGACGGCCACCGCCTCCCGCTCGACCGGCCCGGTGACGACGAGCGTGAGCTGGCCGGGGCGTATCGTGCCCCGCTCGAACTCGACCATCCCGGCGTCGGCGAGGGTGCGCAGCACCGTCCCGCGGTCCTCGTCGGACAGGTGCGGTTGGGCGTCCTCCGTCCGCAGGAGACCCGCCCGCCCGAGGGCGGTACCGAGCTTCGTGCCGAGGTCGGCGTCGGCGGCCGGCGCCGTCCCGATCGGCAGGTTGGCGACGAGCGCCTCGAGCTCGGCGTCCGCGGCCGGGTCGAACGCCTTGTCCGCGAGCGTGAGGCGACCGGCGTCGACGCCACCCGCGCGGCCGATCATGTCGACGGCGGCGCGGACGTCCTCGTCCTGCGCCCCGGGGGCCACCACGACGAGCACGGGCCGGTCCCGGAGCCTGCCGTCCACGACCTTGTGCGCGACGGTGGCGGCCAGCCCGTCGAGGCGGTCCACGTCCCGGTGGGCCTCGGCGAGGTCGGACTCGGCGGTCTCGAGGCGGGCCGCCGTGGTCTCCTCGCGGTCCACCACCGCGTCGCGGACCGACGTCGCGACGGACGTCGAGCCGAGCAGCACCCCGATCGCGAGCGCCAGGAAGACGGCGACCAGCGTGAGGACGTGGCGGCGGAGCGAGATCACGTGAACAGGCCCTGCACCCAGAGGGCGAAGGTGTTCCAGGTCTCGATGGCCCACACGAGCAGGTCCTGCGCGGAGTCGCGGGCCAGGACCACGGCGGCCACGGCGACGAGCGCGGCCAGCACGACCAGCGCGAGCCCGATGCCGTTGCCGCGCGACCGGTACAGCGTGGCGCAGGCGTCGGCGTGGACGAGGCGCGCGGAGACGGCCTTGTCGACCATGGTCCCGGACGGCGCGGCGGCCGGGGCGAACGCGCCCTCGAGGCCGCGGTCGTCGCCGGTGAGGACGATCATCTCGGCCCCGCCGTGGAAGGCGAGCAGCAGCGCCATGTCGCGCGCGGTCGCGGCCGCCGGGAAGGTGGTGGCGCCCACGCCGAGCTCGGTGACGCGCTCGAGACCCTCGGCGCGGCCGTCACGGTCGGCCGGCACGACGAGCACGGCGCCGTCGGTGAGGACCTCGTCGGAGACGGCGGTGGGGGTGGCGACGACGACGTCGGCCGAGTGCTTGGCGGCGCGCAGGAGCTCCGCTCCCCCGTCCACGCCCACGAGGACCGGCCGGTACTCCTTGATGAACGGCTTGAGGGCGGCCAGCTGGTCCTCGGAGCCCGCGTCGCCGGTGACCACCACGACGTGGCGGTCGGCGAACTCCACGTCGAGCTCGGGCAGCCCCTCGCCGTCGAGCAGGAGCGGGTGCTCGAGGCTGAGGAACTCGGTGGCGGCCGCCATGTGTCCGAGGGCGGCGTCAACGTAGTCGGACTCCGCGGCGTCGACCTCGGCGAGCAGGGTCGCCGGGCCGGCCTCACGGCCGGAGGCGAGCTCCTCGTCGTTCTTCGCGGCGTAGACCACGCCGTCGTCGATCCGGACCCGGGACCCGTCGGCCACCTCGGCGAGGTCGGCGTCCTCGATCACGGGGATCGTCGAGGCGGCGAGCACGCGGAACGCGGTGCGCGGCAGCATCTCCTCCCCCTCGCGCGGGACGTGGACCACCGCGGCGACATCGGCCTCGACGAGGGCGCGCGCCGTGGCGGGCGGAGTGCGGTTGAGGTCCAGGACCGCGACGTCCTTGGCACCGAGGCGCCGAGGGAGGGGCGAACCCGGCCGGAGGTGGCGGACGGTGCCGACGACACCGGGGAGATCAACAGAGCGACGATGGAGCAGACCCGACATCTTCATGGGGCCGAGTATCACCGGTGTGATTCGTGTGACGAGGGAGGCGCCCCCGGCGTGTCGGGTTTAAGCCTCGACTTGAGCTTGAGACTTGTCCGAGCGGGCGCGCTCGAGGAGCTCCTCGGCGTGGGCGAGACCCGTGTCGGTGTCCTCCATGCCGGCGAGCATCCGCGCGAGCTCGGTCACGCGGTCGCCGTCCCCGAGCGTCCGCACCCCGGAGACGACCCCGTCCTCGCCGCCGTCGACGCTCTTGTGCACCACGAGGTGGGTGTCGGCGTAGGCGGCGACCTGGGCGAGGTGGGTCACCGCGATGACCTGGTGGGTGCGGGCCAGGGTGGCCAGGCGGCGCCCGATGCTCAGCGCGGCGCGGCCGCCGACGCCGGCGTCGACCTCGTCGAAGACCAGGGTTCCGCCGCCGCTGCGCTCGGCGAGCACCACCTCGAGGGCCAGCATGACGCGGGAGAGCTCGCCGCCGGACGCCCCCCTGCCCAGCGGCACCAGGCCGGCGGGGCCGTCGAGGGCCAACTCGACGTCGTCGAGCCCCGATTCCGTGGCCCCGGCGAGCCCCTCGCCGGCCGGGGTGACGTGCGCGACGAGGCCCGCGCCGCCCATGGACAGTTCGGCGAGTTCCGCGGTGA
>DUTZ01000089.1 GCA_012841845.1 Actinomycetales bacterium
CAGGCCCGCCACGGCCGCGCGCGGGGCCTCCGCGATCGAGCCGGGGTCGGCCGACCCCGGGCCGGAGCCCTGGGCGCCGGCCGGCACGGAGCCGGCCAGGACGACGCCGAGGGAGGCGGCCACGACGACGGCCGCACGCCGGTACGGGCGCACGGCTCCGGACTCGGCGGGGCGGGCGGGAGCGGCGGGCTCAGAGTTCATGACGTCCTTCGTGGGGGCTGAGGGGATCCGGTGTCGGAACTGAGGGGTACGGCCGTGCCGATCCCGGATGAGCGTAGGCCATCCCGGGAGCAGCACGACCGGGGCGGGTGAAGCATACTCACACCAGTCCCACAAGTCACACCGGTGGATCCCGCGGGAGACGCCTCCGGCCCGACCCCGTGGGACGGGGCCGGGCCGGGCGGGCTGAGGTGGGGAGGGCCTTACTTGGCCTTCTCCAGGACCTCGACGAGGCGGTACCGCTTGGTGGCGGACAGCGGGCGGGTCTCCATGATCCGCACGCGGTCGCCGATACCGGCGGTGTTGGTCTCGTCGTGCGCCTTGACGCGCTCGGTACGACGCATGATCTTGCCGTACAGCGGGTGCTTCACGCGGTCCTCGAGCTCGACGACGATGGTCTTCTCCATCTTGTCGGACACGACGTACCCGATCCGCACCTTGCGGCTGTTGCGCTCGGTGTTCTCGGCAGCCTCGGTCACTGCGACATCCTTCTCACTCACTTGGCATCACCCGGCGCGGCCGACAGGCCGAGCTCGCGCTCGCGCATGACGGTGTAGATGCGCGCGATGTCGTGACGCACGACCCGCAGGCGACGGTTGTTGGTCAGCTGACCCGTGGCCATCTGGAAGCGCAGGTTGAACAGCTCCTCCTTGGCCTCACGCAGGCGCGAGGTCAGGGCATCGGCATCGAGCTCACGCAGCTCGGGGGCGGTGGTTCCACTGGCCATCAGAACTGCTCCTCCCGGGTGACGATGCGGGTCTTGCACGGGAGCTTGTGCTGCGCGCGGCGCAGGGCCTCACGTGCGGTCTCCTCGTTGGGGTACGACATCTCGAAGAGGATGCGACCTGGCTTGACGTTGGCGACCCACCACTCGACGGAGCCCTTACCGGAGCCCATGCGGACCTCGGCCGGCTTCTTGGTGAGGGGACGGTCCGGGTAGATGTTGATCCACACCTTGCCACCACGCTTGATGTGGCGGTTGATGGCGATACGCGCGGACTCGATCTGCCGGTTGGTGACGTAGGCGGGCTCGAGGGCCTGGATGCCGTAGTCACCGAAGGTCACCTTGGTGCCACCCTTGGCGCCGCCCTTGCGGCTGGGGTGGTGCTGCTTGCGGTGCTTGACGCGCTTGGGGATCAGCATCGTCAGGCCTCCTTGTTCTCTGCGGGCGCCTCGGCCGCACCCGAGCCGGCGCGGCCGGTCTCGGTGCTGGTGGCCGTGGTGCCCTGCGCGCCGGAGCGGCGCGGACGGCCGGCGCCACGCTCGCGGCGCGGGCCACGGTCCCCGCCACCGCGGTTGCTGGACTGGGCGTACTGGTCGGACTCGCGACGGCCGCCGACGACGTCGCCCTTGTAGATCCACACCTTGACGCCGATGCGACCGAAGGTCGTCTTGGCCTCGTAGGTGCCGTAGTCGATCTCGGCACGCAGGGTGTGGAGCGGGACTCGACCCTCGTGGTAGCGCTCCGAGCGGGACATCTCGGCACCACCGAGACGACCCGAGCAGACCACCTTGATGCCCTTGACCTGCGGCTGGCGCATGGCGGACTGGATGCCCTTGCGCATCGCGCGGCGGAACGCCACGCGGTTGCTGAGCTGCTCCGCGATGCCCTGGGCCACGAGCTGGGCGTCGGCCTCGGTGTTCTTGATCTCGAGGATGTTGAGGTGGACCTGCTTGCCGGTGAGCTTCTCGAGCTCGCCGCGCAGGCGGTCGGCCTCGGCACCCCGGCGACCGATCACGATGCCGGGACGAGCGGTGTGGATGTCCACGTGGACCCGGTCCCGGGTCCGCGAGATGTCCACGCCGGAGATCCCGGCGCGCTCCATGCCCGTGGACAGGAGCTCACGGATCTTGATGTCCTCGGCGACGTAGTCCGCGTACTGCTTGTCGGCGTACCACTTGGACGTCCAGTCCGAGGTGATGCCGAGACGGAAGCCGTGCGGCTGGATCTTCTGTCCCATTTAGCGGGCACCTCCCTGGTTGCGACGGCCCCGGCCGGCGTTCCCGGCCTTCTCGGGCACGCTGGTGACCTCGACGGTGATGTGGCTGGTGCGCTTGCGCACGCGGAACGCGCGGCCCTGCGCACGCGGACGGAACCGCTTGAGGGTCGGGCCCTCGTCCGCGTAGGCCGCCGACACGACGAGGGTCCGGGGATCCAGGTCGAGGTTGTTCTCGGCGTTGGCCATCGCGGAGGCCAGGACCTTGGCGACCGGCTCGCTGGCGGACTGCGGGGCGAACCGCAGGATGTCCAGCGCGGCCGCGGCGTCCTTGCCGCGGATGAGGTCGATCACGCGCCGCGCCTTCATGGGCGTGACACGGACGAACTTGGCGGTGGCGCGGGCGCTGAGCTGCTGCTCGGCCTGCGACTCGTTCTTCTGGGTATCAGTGCTCATCGACGCTTACTCTTCCGGTCGTCCTTGATGTGACCCTTGAACGTGCGCGTCGGCGCGAACTCGCCGAGCTTGTGACCCACCATCGAGTCGGACACGAACACGGGCACATGCTTGCGGCCGTCATGGACGGCGAACGTGTGACCGATGAAATCGGGCAGGATCGTCGAGCGACGCGACCAGGTCTTGATGACCTGATGGGTGCCCTTGTCGTTCTGCGCGTCCACCTTCGCGAGGAGGTGTTCGTCGACGAACGGACCCTTCTTGAGACTACGAGGCATCCTAGTTTCCCTCCTTAGCGCTTCTTACCGGTGCGACGGCGACGGACGATCATGCTGTCGCTCGCCTTGTTGGGCTTACGGGTGCGGCCTTCCTTCTGGCCCCACGGGCTGACCGGGTGGCGACCACCCGAGGTCTTGCCCTCGCCACCACCGTGCGGGTGGTCGACCGGGTTCATGACGACGCCACGGACGGTCGGGCGGACGCCCTTCCACCGCATGCGGCCGGCCTTACCCCAGTTGATGTTGATCTGCTCGGCGTTGCCGACCTCGCCGATCGTGGCGCGGCAGCGCACGTCGACGCGGCGGATCTCACCCGACGGCATGCGGAGGGACGCGTAGGTGCCCTCCTTGCCGAGGAGCTGGATCCCCGAGCCGGCCGCGCGGGCCATCTTGGCGCCGCCGCCCGGGCGCAGCTCCACGGCGTGGACCATGGTGCCGGCCGGGATGTTGCGCAGCGGCAGGTTGTTGCCGACCTTGATGTCGGCGGTCGCGCCCGACTCCACCTTCATGCCCTGCCTGAGGTTGCGCGGGGCGATGATGTACCGCTTCTCGCCGTCCGCGTAGTGCAGGAGGGCGATGTTGGCGGTGCGGTTGGGGTCGTACTCGATGTGCGCGACGGTGGCGAGCACGCCGTCCTTGTCGTTCCGACGGAAGTCGATGACACGGTACTGGCGCTTGTGGCCACCGCCCTTGTGGCGGGTGGTGATCCGGCCGTGGCCGTTGCGGCCGCCGGACTTGCTCAGCGGGCGCAGCAGCGACTTCTCCGGCGTCGAGCGGGTGATCTCGGCGAAGTCCGAGACGCTCGAGCCGCGACGACCGGGCGTCGTGGGCTTGTACTTGCGGATAGCCATGAGGTTCTCTCGTTCTTGACTCGTCCCGCCGTCAGGCGGTCAGACCCGGGATCTCGATGGGCTTGCTGTCGGCCGCGAGGGTCACGATGGCGCGCTTCGTGCTCTTGCGCTGACCGAAACCGGTGCGGGTGCGCTTGCGCTTGCCCTGGCGGTTGGCGGTGTTCACGGACTCCACCTTGACGCCGAAGATCTCCTGCACGGCGATCTTGATCTGCGTCTTGTTGGCGTCCGGGGCCACCAGGAACGTGTACACGCCCTGCTCGAGCAGGCCGTAGGCCTTCTCGGAGACGACCGGGGCGAGGATCACGTCACGGGGATCGGCGACGGTGGTCACTTCTCGGCCTCCTTCTCAGCCTTGCCGGCGAACGCGCGCGCGGCCTGGTTCACGAACGCGTCCAGCGCCTCCACCGTGAACACGACGTCGTCGGCGTTGAGGACGTCGTAGGTGTTGAGCTGGTCGGGCGCGATCGGGTGGACGGTGTCCAGGTTGGCGACCGAGCGCCACGCGGCGACGTCCTCGCGACCCACCACGACGAGGAACTTCTTGCGCTCGGACATCGAGCCCAGGAAGTCACGCACCTTGGCGGTGGAGGGGGTCTGGCCCTCGACGACCTCGGTGACGACGTGGATCCGGTCGTTCGCGGCCCGGTCGGAGAGGGCGCCGCGGAGGGCGGCGGCCTTCATCTTCTTGGGCGTGCGCTGCGAGTAGTCACGCGGCTTGGGGCCGTGGACCGTGCCGCCGCCGGTGTAGGCGGGGGCGCGGGTCGAGCCCTGACGGGCGCGGCCGGTGCCCTTCTGGCGGAACGGCTTGCGACCGCCGCCGCGGACCTCGCCGCGGGTCTTGGTCGAGTGGGTGCCCTGGCGCGCCGCGGCGAGCTGGGCCACGACGACCTGGTGCATGAGCGGGAGGTTGGGCTCGACGCCGAAGATCTCGGCGGGGAGCTCGACCGACCCGTCGGTGGAACCGGCGGGGGTCCGGACGTCCAGCTTGAGGTTCACTGACTCTTCCATGTTCTTCCGGAGGTCTGTCATGCGTGCGCACCGCCCTTCACGGCCGAGCGGACCATCACGAGGCCGCCGTTGCGGCCCGGGACGGCGCCCTTGATGAGGAGGACGCCCTCCTCGGCGATGACCTTGTGGACCTTGAGGTTCATGGTGGTCACGCGCTCGTTGCCCATGCGGCCGGCCATGGCCTTGCCCTTGAAGACGCGGCCCGGGGTGGCGGCGCCACCGATCGAGCCCGGCTTGCGGTGGGTGGCCTGGTTACCGTGCGAGGCGCCCTGGCCGGCGAAGCCGTGGCGCTTCATGGTGCCGGCGAAGCCCTTGCCCTTGGACGTGCCGGTGACGTCGACGAACGCGCCGTCGTCGAACACGTCCGCGCCGAGCTCCTGGCCCAGCTCGAAGCCGGCGGCCTGCTCGGCCGAGTCGAGGCGGATCTCCGCCACGTGGCGCCGCGGGGTCACGCCCGCCTTGGCGAACTGGCCCGCGACGGGCTTGGTGACCTTGCGGGGGTCGATCGCGCCGAACGCGATCTGCACGGCGTTGTAGCCGTCGGTCTCTTCGGTACGGATCCCGGTCACGACGCACGGCCCGGCCTTGATGACGGTCACCGGGACGACCCGGTTGTTCTCGTCGAAGACCTGGGTCATGCCGAGCTTGGCGCCCAGGATGCCCTTGATCTCGGTGTTACTCATCTGCTCACTGTCTCCGCTGCACTGTATTTGCTACGCGATTCGCTTGCCGGCCGCCGAGCGGCCCGCGGGTCACTGGATGTTGACGTCGACGCTGGCGGGCAGGTCGATACGCATGAGCGCGTCCACGGTCTTCGGCGTGGGATCGAGGATGTCGATCAGCCGCTTGTGGGTACGCATCTCGAAGTGCTCGCGCGAGTCCTTGTACTTGTGCGGCGAGCGGATGACGCAGTAGACGTTCTTCTCGGTGGGCAGCGGCACCGGGCCCACGACACGAGCGCCCGTACGGGTGACGGTCTCGACGATCTTGCGCGCCGAGGCGTCGATGGCCTCGTGGTCATAGGCCTTGAGCCGGATGCGGATCTTCTGTCCCGCCACTTCGTCCTCTTCTCCTCCCGCCCCTCGCGAGGGCGGCTGTCGTGAGCGCCCTCGCCGTGCGGGGAACGCTGCTGTGTTCGCTTGTCATTCGTGACACCGTCAACCAGGACCGGCCTGGCCGTGTGCATCGGTGCCCCGTCATGGCGGCCCCGGTGCGTGCACACGTCCGTGACACGCCCCGAGCCCTCCAGTGGACGTAGGTGCCGCACCTCGCGCGGGGCGAGGAGGACGGCGGACCGATCCGCTGCCGCTGTTGATGTGTCACGACGCGTCCACGCGGTCGGGCGTGTCGCCCTCCCACTTCTCCGGCGGGTGATCGCTCACCCGCCACGGTCGTGCTCGCCCTGCCATCCCGGGGAGTGTGCCGTACGCTGGGACCTCAGGGAGATCCAGGCGCCCGGGCTCCTCGCCATGTCAGGGCAACCCGTTCAGTATGCCCCAGAGCCCCCGGCACCACAAAATCACCGGGTCATCCCCCGTCCGCCGCCCTTCCGCGAGCCCCGAGGAGGCCCCCATGACGGGACCGCAGCGCCGCCGTCCCCCGCGAGACCCCGAGGCGTACAAGCGCGACCGCCGGCAGGCCGTCCTGCGTCACCACCCGGACAAGGGCGGGGACCCCGACGAGATGCTCCGCGCGCTCGAGGAGGTCGATCGCCGGCACGGGGTCCTGCCCCGGATGAGCCCGGAGGCGACCCCGTCGGCGGAGCAGGTGGCCGCCCTCGCCGTCACCGTCCTCGCCGGCGCCGCCGCCGTGGGACTGTCGGTGGCCACGGCGCTGTTGGGCCGGCGGCGCTGACGCGCCGGAGGGGGTGACGACGACCCCGCGCGCGGCCCCCTCCCCTCGGCCCTCACCCGTTGAGCCGCGTCGCCCCCTCGGGTGAGCCGCCGCGACGGAGGTTCTTGGCGAGGCAGCCCTCCCGGTCGAAGCCCTGGTCGCGACACCAGCGCAGTGCCGTGTCCGGGTCGGAGGACGGCCGGGCCACGATCACCACGTACCAGTAGGGCTCCGAGTACACCGACCAGTCGCCCGAGCGCAGCATCGCGGCCTCGGGGAAGCGGTCCCGGTAGTCCTCGAAGGCCTCGACGATGTCGTCCTCGGTCCACTCGTCCGCCGCCGAGCCGGTGCCGATCCGCATCGCGCCGAGCTGCGGGACCCAGCGGCCCTCGACGGCCTCCACCAGCGAGGCGCTCTCGGCGACCAGGTCGTCGAGGCGCTCTCCCCCGCCGCCGGTGGCCGGGGTCGTGGTCGTGGTCGTGGTCGTCCCGGTGTCCCCGGTGGTCGTGCCTCCGGCGCCGGGCTCGGTGGTCCAGCCCGGGGTGCCGGTGGCCTCGCCGACGGCGACGGTCCCCTCGTCGTCGGGCGAGCCGTTGAACACCAGGACCGCGACGAGTCCCGCCACCGCGAGCAACGCGATGACCGCGGCGCCCACCGCGATCCCCACCGTCCCGCCGCCGCGCTCCGGTGCCCGCCGGGGCCCGGGGTCGGCCCACCATCCGTCGGCCTGCTGCGGCGCCTGGTGCTGCGGCGGCGGCTGCGCCCAGGGATCGGACGGCTGCGCCCAGGTGTCGGGGCTCTGCGCCCAGGTGTCGGGGCTCTGCGCCCAGGTGTCGGGCTGCTCGGACCAGGGGTCCGGTTCCGCACCCCACGCCCGGGTCTCACGCCGGTCGTCGGCCATCGTCCGCCTCCTCCCCTCCTCGGTGCGCTCTTTCGGAAGGATATCCTCACCCGCGGCCGGCGGCGGCCGCCGCCCGACCGGGGGCCCCCGGACAGACGACGAGGCGCCGCCCCCGCCGTGACGAACACGGTGGGGGCGGCGCCTCGTGGCTGGTGCCCGATCCGGACTCGGCGCCCGGATCGCTCAGATCACTTGATGATCTTGGTGACCTGGCCGGCGCCGACGGTGCGGCCGCCCTCGCGGATGGCGAAGCGCAGGCCCTCGTCCATGGCGACCGGCTGGATGAGCTCGACGCTCATCTCGGTGTTGTCGCCCGGCATGACCATCTCGGTGCCCTCGGGGAGGGTCACGACGCCGGTCACGTCCGTGGTACGGAAGTAGAACTGCGGGCGGTAGTTGTTGAAGAACGGCGTGTGGCGGCCGCCCTCGTCCTTGGACAGGATGTACGCCTGGCCCTCGAACGTGGTGTGCGGGGTGTAGGCGCCCGGCTTGATGACGACCTGGCCGCGCTCGACCTCCTCGCGCTTGAGGCCACGGACGAGCAGACCCACGTTGTCGCCGGCCTCGCCGTAGTCGAGGAGCTTACGGAACATCTCGATGCCCGTGATGGTGGTCTTGGTGGCCTTGTCCTTGATGCCGATGAGCTCGACGTCCTCGTTGACGTTGATCTTGCCGCGCTCGATACGGCCGGTGACGACGGTGCCGCGACCGGTGATGGTGAAGACGTCCTCGACGGGCATGAGGAAGTCCTTGTCCGTCTCACGCTGCGGGTCCGGGATGGACTCGTCGCACGCCTTCATGAGATCGACGACGGCCTGGACCCACTTCTCGTCGCCCTCGAGCGCCTTGAGGGCCGAGATCTGGACGACCGGGGCGTCCTCGTCGAAGTCCTGCGAGGCGAGGAGCTCACGCACCTCCATCTCGACGAGCTCGAGGATCTCCTCGTCGTCGACCATGTCGCACTTGTTCAGGGCGACGAGGATGTAGGGCACGCCGACCTGGCGGGCGAGCAGCACGTGCTCGCGGGTCTGCGGCATCGGGCCGTCGGTGGCGGCCACGACGAGGATCGCGCCGTCCATCTGGGCGGCACCGGTGATCATGTTCTTGATGTAGTCGG
The DNA here is from genome assembly GCA_012841845.1 of Actinomycetales bacterium. Classification (GTDB taxonomy): domain Bacteria; phylum Actinomycetota; class Actinomycetes; order Mycobacteriales; family Mycobacteriaceae; genus Dietzia. The sequence continues at coordinate 8,604 of DUTZ01000089.1, forward strand.
CGTGACCCGGGGCGTCGACGTGCGCGTAGTGGCGCTTCTCCGTCTGGTACTCGACGTGGGAGATGTTGATCGTGATACCACGAGCCTTCTCCTCCGGCGCCTTGTCGATCTCATCGAACGCGAAGGCGTCGTTGAGCTCCGGGTAGGTGTCCGCCAGGACCTTGGTGATGGCCGCGGTCGTGGTGGTCTTGCCATGGTCGACGTGACCGATGGTGCCGATGTTAACGTGCGGCTTCGTCCGCTCGAACTTCGCCTTCGCCACTTGATGTCCTCCTGGACTGGTCTGTCCCCACGGGTTGTGGGCACATTCGTGATGTGTGGGTGTTGATCTTACTCATCGTGCCGTGAGGCACGTCCGGCGGCCACCCGGAGGTTCGACCGTGCGCCGCCGGCCGCGGTGCCGCCCCTCCCGCGCGGGGCGGGACGACACCACTACCGGTTACTCGCCGGTCGCCTTGGCGATGATCTCCTTGGAGACCGAGGCCGGGACCTCGGCGTAGTGGGAGAAGACCATCGAGTAGTTGGCCCGGCCCTGCGTCTTCGACCGGAGGTCGCCGACGTAGCCGAACATCTCGGAGAGCGGCACGTGGGCTTTGACGACGCGGGCGCCGGAGCGCTCCTCCATCGCGTTGACCTGGCCGCGGCGGGAGTTGAGGTCGCCGATGACGTCGCCCATGTAGTCCTCCGGCGTGATGACCTCGACGGCCATGAGCGGCTCGAGGATCACGGGCTGGCACTGACGGGCGGCCTCCTTGAAGGCCATCGAGCCGGCGACCTTGAACGCCATCTCGGACGAGTCCACCTCGTGGTACGCGCCGTCCACGAGGGTGGCCTTGACGTTGACCATCGGGTAGCCGGCGAGGATGCCGTACTGCATGGCGTCCTGGATGCCCGCGTCCACGGAGGGGATGTACTCCTTGGGCACGCGGCCGCCGGTGACCTCGTCGCCGAAGGTGTAGGTCTCGCCCTCCTCGACGGCCTCCTGGTCCAGGGGCTCGAGGCGGATCTGCACCTTGGCGAACTGACCGGAACCACCGGTCTGCTTCTTGTGGGTGTAGTCGTACTTCTCGACCTTGCCCTTGATGGTCTCGCGGTACGCGACCTGCGGCTTGCCGACGTTGGCCTCGACCTTGAACTCGCGCTTCATGCGGTCCACCAGCACGTCGAGGTGGAGCTCGCCCATGCCGCCGATGACGGTCTGGCCGGTCTCGTCGTCCAGGCGCACGGTGAAGGTCGGGTCCTCCTCGGCGAGCTTCTGGATGGCGGTACCGAGCTTCTCCTGGTCGGCCTTGGTCTTGGGCTCGATGGAGACGTCGATGACCGGGTCCGGGAACGTCATGGACTCGAGCACGATCTGGTCGTTCAGGTCGCACAGGGTGTCACCGGTGGTGGTGTCCTTGAGGCCGATGAACGCGTAGATGTTGCCCGCCACGGCCTCGTCGACCGGGTTCTCCTTGTTGGCGTGCATCTGGAAGAGCTTGCCGACGCGCTCCTTCTTGCCCTTGGTCGAGTTGGCGACCTGGGCGCCCGGCTCGACGCGGCCCGAGTAGACGCGGACAAAGGTGAGCTTGCCGAAGAACGGGTGCACGGCGATCTTGAACGCGAGCGCCGAGAACGGCTCGTCCTTGGCCGGCTTCCGCACCATCTCGGTCTCCTCGTCCCCGACCTTGTGGCCGTGGACCTCGCCGATGTCGAGCGGGGTCGGGAGGAAGTCGATGACGGCGTCGAGCATGGGCTGGATGCCCTTGTTCTTGTACGCCGAGCCGCAGAGGACCGGGTAGATCTCGGAGTTGACCGTCATCTTGCGGATGGCGGCCTTGATCTCGTCGAGGGTCAGCTCCTCGCCGCCGAAGTACTTCTCCATGAGCTCTTCGTCGCTCTCGGCGACGGCCTCGAGGAGCTTCTCGCGGTACTCCTCGGCCTTCTCCTGGAGCTCGGCCGGGATGTCCTGGATCTGGGCCTCGGTGCCGATCTCGGTCTTGCCGGGCCAGACGTGGGCCTTCATCTCGAGGAGGTCCACGACGCCGTCGAACGCGTCCTCGGCGCCGATCGGCAGCTGGAGGACGAGCGGCTTGGCACCGAGCCGGTCGATGATGGTCTGGACGGTGTAGTAGAAGTCCGCGCCCAGCTTGTCCATCTTGTTGACGAAGCAGATACGGGGGACGTCGTACTTCTCGGCCTGGCGCCACACCTGCTCGGACTGGGGCTCGACGCCCTCCTTGCCGTCGAAGACGGCGACGGCGCCGTCGAGGACGCGGAGCGAGCGCTCGACCTCGACCGTGAAGTCGACGTGACCGGGGGTGTCGATGATGTTGATCTGGTTGTTGTCCCAGAAGCAGGTCACCGCGGCCGAGGTGATCGTGATGCCGCGCTCCTTCTCCTGCTCCATCCAGTCGGTCGTCGAGGCACCGTCGTGCGTCTCGCCGGCCTTGCGATTGACACCCGTGTAGAACAGGATGCGCTCGGTCGTGGTGGTCTTACCGGCGTCGATGTGCGCCATGATGCCGATGTTGCGGACCTTGTTCAGGTCGGTCAGCACGTCCTGTGCCACGGAATCTCCCCGATCGTTCAGTCGTCAGGTGGCCCGTGCGGTCTTGTCTCGACCGTCCGAACCGGGTCGGTGTGTCGTGTCGTGGCCGGCCCCCCGCCTGTGGGCGGGACGCAGACCCTTGGTCAATGATGCCACCAG
>DUTZ01000090.1 GCA_012841845.1 Actinomycetales bacterium
CCGCCTCGCTCGCGGCGCTGCGGCCCGTGCGATCCCGGGTGGACCCGGACGCGACGGTCACCGCCGGCAACGCCTCGGGCGAGAACGACGGTGCCGCCGTGTGCGTCTTGACGACGCGCGGCCGGGCCGAGGCGCTCGGGCTGCGGCCGCTCGTGCGGCCCGTGGCGTGGGCGGTCGCCGGCGTCCACCCGGCACGCATGGGCATCGGCCCGGTACCGGCCACCGCGACCGTCCTCGAGCGGACGGGCCTGAGCCTGGCCGACATGGACCTCATCGAGCTCAACGAGGCCTTCGCCGCCCAGGTGCTGGCGTGCCTGCGCGAGTGGGAACGCGGCCACGGCTTCACCGCCGCCGACCGCGACCGCCTCAACGTCCACGGCTCGGGGATCTCCCTCGGCCACCCCGTGGGCGCCACCGGCACCCGTATCCTCACCACCATGTCGCGCGAACTCGCGCGCCGGGAGGGGCGCTACGCCCTGGAGACGATGTGCCTCGGCGGGGGACAGGGGCTGGCGGCGGTGTTCGAGCGGGTGGTGTGAGCACCCGTCCGGTCTCGGCGACGAATTCACGACGCGTTAACTCACAGTCATGTGATTCTCACCTCCGCGGCGTACCGTCTGCCTCAACGGTCGGTGGGGAAGCCGGCCGTCGGGAGGTCCAGCGGATGATCGTTCGACGCGATCGGAAGGGGGCCGGCACCCGGCCCCGTCATCTCGAGGTGACCTGAGCCGACCGGTCCACCCCCAGCACGCCCGCGGGTGCCGCGGGCGAGGAGTCCGCCGTGACCGACACCGCTCGCACCTACGTCCTCGACACCTCGGTTCTGCTCTCCGATCCGTGGGCCGTCACCCGCTTCGCCGAACACCACGTGGTCCTGCCCATCGCGGTGATCGGCGAGCTCGAGGCCAAGCGCCACCACCCCGAGCTCGGCTACTACGCGCGGGAGGCACTCCGGCTGCTCGAGGACCTCCGCCTGCGCCACGGGCGGCTCGACGGCGACCTGCCCATCACCGACGAGGGCGGCACCGTGCGGGTCGAGCTCAACCACACCGACCAGTCGGTGCTGCCGAGCGGGTTCCGGGACACCGGCAACGACTCCCGCATCCTCGCCTGCGCCCTCAACCTGCGTGCGGAGGGGGCGGACACGGTGCTCGTCTCCAAGGACATCCCGCTGCGCGTCAAGGCCGGCTCGGTGGGCCTGCCCGCCGACGAGTACCACGCCCAGGACGTGGTGCTCACCGGCTACAGCGGCGTCACCGACCTGCCCGCCACCCAGGACCTCGTCGACGGCCTGTTCTCCGACGGCGGGGTGAGCCCCCTGGCAGCCCGCGCCGCCGGGCTCGAGGCCGACGCCCCCGTGCACTGCGGCGTCCGGGTGCAGACCGAGTCCTCCTCCGCCCTGGCGCGGGTCACCGACGGTGGCGGCCTCAAGCTGGTCCGCGGCGACGTCGAGGTGTTCGGCCTGCGGGGCCGCTCGGCGGAGCAGCGCATCGCGATCGACTGCCTGCTCGACGAGTCGGTCGGCATCGTCTCCCTCGGTGGCCGCGCCGGTACCGGCAAGTCGGCGCTCGCCCTGTGCGCGGGGCTGGAGTCGGTGCTCGAGAAGCGCCGCCACCGCAAGATCGTCGTGTTCCGCCCCCTCTACGCCGTGGGCGGCCAGGAGCTCGGCTACCTGCCGGGCAGCGAGGCCGAGAAGATGTCGCCGTGGTCGCAGGCCGTGTTCGACACCCTCGAGGGCCTGGTCAGCGAGAACGTCATCGACGAGGTCATGGACCGCGACATCCTCGAGGTCCTGCCGCTCACCCACATCCGCGGCCGCAGCCTCCACGACTCCTTCGTGATCGTCGACGAGGCCCAGTCGCTCGAGCGCAACGTCCTGCTCACGGTGCTCTCGCGCCTGGGTACCGGGTCGCGGGTGGTCCTCACCCACGACGTGGCGCAGCGCGACAACCTGCGCGTGGGCCGGCACGACGGCATCCAGGCGGTGGTCGAGAAGCTCAAGGGGCACCCGCTCTTCGCCCACGTCACGCTCAACCGCTCCGAGCGCTCGGCGATCGCCGAGCTCGTCACCGACATGCTCGAGGAGTTCCACCCCGCGGCACAGACCGGCGCGCTGCGCCGCATCCACGCGGCCTGAGTCGTGGCGGGGTCGCCGGACGGGGTGTGGTCAGGCCCCGTTCGGCGTCCACCCGGGGTCGCGGCCGGTGAGTCCGACGAGCCGGTCGAGGGCGGGCGCGTCGTGGGCGACGGCGACCCGGGGCCCGAAGTCCTTGCCCTCGCCCTGGTAGTCGGGGCCGAGCATCGAGTCCATGAACACGATCGACGCCTCGACCGCGGCGGGATCCGGATCCCACCGGCCGCCGGTGGACACGGCCAGATCCCACCCGTGGACGAGGTACTCGGCGAGGATCATGGGCAGGGCCATCGCCGTCGGCATCGCGGCACCGTCGATGGACAACGACTCGGGCGGCGAGGCGAGCGCGGCGTCGATCCGGTCGGCGAGCGCGGCGACCTGCGCCGCGCCGTCGCCGGCGACCGCCACGTCGTCGGTGGGGCAGACGCCGTCGGGGTCCTCGAGGCCCGCCGCGAAGGCCGACATCCACCGGACCACGTGGCCGCGCAGCTCGCTCACGGTGAACTCGGTGCAGGGGGTGGGGCCGGAATCGTCGGGCGCGATCGTGCCGACGAGACGGGACAGGGAACGCAGGACGGGGACGAGCTGGTCATGAGTGGTCATGTCTGACGAGTCTGCTCGGGGCGCACGCCCGCGCCTTGAAGATTCGCGCCAACCCCTGCCGGAGGACACCCGGGGGATCCTCTCGCCGGCCGAGATGATGCGCCACGTCCGCTTCGCCCGTCACCCGCTGCCGGCCGAACTGGACGGTCTGATGGCGTTCGGGTGGTCGGTGGAGTGGGACCTGCCGGCCGGACGACGCCACGTCCAGGACGTCCTGCCGTTCCCGTCCGTCAACGTGAGCGTCGGCGACGCCCCGCCGGAGGGCCCGCATCCCGGCCCGGGGCCGCACCTCGTCCGCGCGTACGTCACCGGCCACACCCGGACCGTCACCACCCGGGTCCTCTCGGGCCGGGGGCGGAACGTGGCCCTGCGCTCCACGGTCGGCGGGTTCGGCGCCTGGGTCGACGACGTGGCCGCGCTCGAGGACCGGGTCGTGACCCTGGACGCGGTCCTCCCCGGGGCCGCGGCCCGGGCCCTCGCGGTGCACGACCTCGAGCCCGCCGCCGCCGTCGCCGGGCTCGCCGGGCTCCTCGTCGACGCGCTCGGGCAGCAGCCGGCGGATCGCGTCCGCGCCGCCCGCGAGGTCGCCGGCTGGGCTGGGATCGCGGAGCGGGACCGCACGATCCGGACGGTGGACGGGCTGGCGCGCGCCGCGGGCGTCTCGGCGCGGACCCTGCAGCGGATGGTCTCGCGCAGCGCCGGGGTGCCACCGGCCTGGATACTGCGACGCTACCGGCTGCTCGACGCGATCGAGGAGGTCCGGGACGGTGGGCCGGTGTCGTGGGCGGACGTCGCCGCGACCCTCGGCTACTCCGACCAGGCGCACCTCACCCGGGACTTCACGGCGACGATCGGCACCTCGCCCGCGGCCTACGCGGCGGGGCAACGGTCGAGCACCCCTCCCGAGTGAGACCGCCGTGAGATAATCGGCGCCGGGCCGGACCCGGCCCGCCCGATCGCGCCCCCACGGAGATCCCATGCCCCGCCGACCGCACCCGCTCGCGGCCCTCGCCGCCGCCACGGTCCTCGTCCTCACCGGGTGCGGGGAGCAGGTGCCGGGCGGCGCCGTGGTGGAGGCCGGCCAGCCCACGGAGAGCCGGACCGGGCAACCCGACGGGGCGCGGGCGCTCGCCGAGCCGCAGGCGGAGACGGCCGACGACGCGGCGGACCCGCTCGTCATCCGGGTGGGGGAGCAGGAGTACCTCACCACGATGGCGATCTACCGCGCCTACGACGCCGCCAAGGGCGGGCCCAACGCGCTGGGCTCGCCTGCCGGGGCCGTCGAGGTACTCGGGGACGGGCGCCGCCAGGAGTTCGACGGCGGCCGGGTGTACTGGTCGCCGCGCACCGGCGCGCGCATCGTCCGGGGGCGGATCCTCGAGACCTACCTCGACAACGGCGGCGCGGAGGGCCGGCTCGGCTGGCCGGTGATCGACGAGTCCACGGACGACGACGCGGTGTACTCGGACTTCGAGAACGGCCGCATCCTCATCGAGGACCGCGCCGTCCAGGTGATCGACCGCCGCTACTGACCGGCCGCGCCCCTCCCGGCCGCGCCCCGCCCGGCCGCCGGTTCAGAGCTCGGCGAGCAGGGCCTTCCACACGGGCCGCCAGCGGTCGCGGTCGGCGAGCGGATCGCCCGCGTCGGCCCCCGGCGGGTCGACCGCGGGCCTCGTCGTCGTCACCGCTCCCGGTCCAGCCCCGCCATGCCGAGCACGTCGAGCCGCCGGTCCAGCTCGGCCTCGTCGATCGTGTCGGGGACGAACCCGAGGTCGACGACCGCCTCGCGGATCGTCATGCCCTCCGCGAGCGCGTGCTTGGCCACGCGCGCCGCCTCCTCGTAGCCGATGGCGGAGTTGAGCGGGGTGACGATCGACGGCGAGGACTCCGCGTACTGGCGGGCCTGGTCCACCTGCGCCTCGAGCCCGTCCACGCAGCGCTCGGCGAACAGCCGCGACGAGGTGGACAGCAGGCGCACCGACTCCAGGACGTTGCGGGCCATCACCGGGATGTACGTGTTGAGCTCGAACGCCCCGCCGGCGCCGGCCCAGGCGATCGCGGCGTCGTTGCCCACGACCTGCGCGGCGACCTGCGTCACCGTCTCGGCGAGCACCGGGTTGACCTTGCCGGGCATGATCGACGATCCGGGCTGCAGGTCCGGCAGGTGCAACTCGCCGAGCCCGGTGGTCGGACCCGAGCCCATCCACCGGATGTCGTTGGCGATCTTGGTGAGCGAGACCGCGATGGTCCGCAGCGCCCCGGAGAGCTCGACCAGCGCGTCGCGCGCGGCCTGCGCCTCGAACGGGTCCACCGCCGGGCGCAGCTCCTCCAGCCCGGTGAGTGAGCGCAGCTCCTCGACCACGGCCGAGCCGAAGCCGTCGGGCGCGTTGAGGCCGGTGCCCGCGGCGGTCCCGCCGATGGGCAGCTCGCCCACCCGCGGCAGGGTGTCGCACACGCGGTCGATGCCGGCCGCGACCTGACGTGCGTAGCCACCGAACTCCTGACCGAGCGTCACGGGCACGGCGTCCATGAGGTGGGTGCGGCCGGACTTCACGACGTCCCGCCACTCGGTGGCCTTGGCCTCCAGCGACGCGTGCAGCACCTTGAGCGCGGGCACGAGGTCCGCCACGACCACCTCGGTGGCGGCGACGTGCGTGGCCGTGGGGAAGGTGTCGTTGGAGGACTGCGACATGTTGACGTCGTCGTTGGGGTGGACCGTGACGCCCTCGGCGGCGCAGAGCGAGGCGATCACCTCGTTGGTGTTCATGTTGGAGCTGGTGCCCGAGCCGGTCTGGAACACGTCGACGGGGAAGTGGTCGTCCACCTCGCCCTCGGCGATGCGCTCGGCGGCCGCGGTGATCGCCCGCGCCTTCTCCTCGTCGAGGAGCCCGAGCCGGGCGTTGACGGTCGCGCACGCCGCCTTGAGCAGTCCCAGGGCCCGGATCTGCGCCCGCTCCAGGCCCCGCCCGGAGACGGGGAAGTTCTCGACGGCCCGCTGCGTCTGCGCCCGCCAGAGGGCGTCGGCGGGGACGCGGACCTCGCCCATGGTGTCGTGTTCGATGCGGAAATCACCGGTGTCGTCAGCCATGTGGCCCAGAGTAGGCGGGCCCGCCGCCCCGCGCAGTCGTGCTGCGGAGTGCGGCGGGCCCGAGGGGCGCGCGGGATGGGCTCAGCCGGCGCTGCCCTGCCCGTAGTCGACGGAGGAGAACTCGCGCAGCTTGGCCATACGGTGGCGGCCCTCGACGTGGCGGACCGTGCCGGACTTGGAGCGCATGACCAGCGAGCGGGTCACGGCGCCGTTGGCCCGGTAGCTCACGCCGCGGACCATGTCGCCGTTGGTGATGCCGGTGGCGGCGAAGAAGCAGTTGTCGCCCTTGACCAGGTCGTCGGTGCCGAGGATCGCCTCCACGTCGAGCCCCGCGTCCACGGCCTTCTGCCGCTCGGCGTCGTCCTGCGGCCACAGCTGGCCCTGGATCTCGCCACCCATGCACTTCATGGCGCAGGCGGTGATGATCCCCTCCGGGGTGCCGCCGATGCCCATGAGCATGTCCACCGAGCTGTCGTCGGAGGCGGCCGCGACGCCGCCGGCCACGTCGCCGTCCATGATCAGCCTGACCTTGGCGCCGGCCGCGCGGATCTCCGCGATGAGGTCGGCGTGCCGCGGGCGGTCGAGCACGCACACCGTGAGGTCGCCGACGTCCATGCCCTTGGCCTCGGCGACGGACCGGATGTTCCACTCGGTGGAGCGGCCCAGGTCGATCTTGCCCACCGCGTCGGGGCCGACGGCGATCTTGCGCATGTAGAACACGGCCGACGGGTCGAACATGGCGCCCCGCTCGGCGACGGCGATGACCGCGATCGAGTTGGGGCGGCCCTCGGCCATGAGGCGCGTGCCGTCGATCGGGTCCACGGCCACGTCCACCGCGGGGCCGTTGCCGGTGCCCACCTTCTCGCCGTTGTAGAGCATGGGCGCCTCGTCTTTCTCGCCCTCGCCGATCACCACCACGCCGTCCATGTCCACGGTGCCGATGAGCTCGCGCATCGCGTCGACCGCGGCGCCGTCACCGCCGTTCTTGTCGCCCCGGCCCACCCAGCGGCCGGCCGCGAGCGCCGCCGCCTCTGTGACTCGGACGAGCTCCATGGCGAGATTTCGGTCGGGGCGCAGGGCATCGGACATGTCGCGTCGGGCTCCTCGGGTTGCCCCGCGGGCGCCGGGACGCGCGCGGGGAGGTGATCGGTGTCGCCGACCATTGTTCCACCTCGAGGCCCGTGCCGGGCCCCGCGCGCCGGACGCGCCCCACGTGGGTGGGATACTGACCGCCGTGGCCGAGCCGAAACCGAGAATCCTGCAGGGAAACCGCGACATGGTCTGGTCGCTGGTGATCCTCATGGCGATCTGTGCCGCCTTCGCCGGCATCGCCGGCCTGTGCACGTTCAGCCCGTCCGGCCCCCAGCAGGGCCCGATCCCCGAGTTCGACGCCGAGGCGTCCCTGCGCCAGGACGCGCGCAGCCTCGACTTCGCGATCCGCTCGCCCGAGGTGCCCGAGGGGTGGACCTCCAACTCCGGCCGCGTCGAGAGCTTCGCCGGCACCTCCTCGAGCCACGTCGGCTGGGTGACCGGCGAGCGCAGCTTCGTGGAGCTCGTCCAGACCGACGCCCCGCTGGAGGACCTCCGGCGTGTGGGCGGCGGGCCGCGCCCCTCGATGTCGATGATCCCCGTCGCGGGCCGCGAGTGGACCGTCTTCACCGGCGACGACGTCCGCCCCGTGTGGGCGGTCGATCTCGGTGACGCCCGCGTCGCCGTCACCGGCTCCGCCGCCACCTCGGACCTCGAGGCGCTGGCCGCCGCGGTCCAGGACGCCGAGCCGCTGCCCCGCGAGCAGTAGGCGGCGGGCAGCAGGCCGGTCAGCCGGCGGCGGACCCGTCGCCGGCGTCCCCGCCCTC
>DUTZ01000091.1 GCA_012841845.1 Actinomycetales bacterium
CCGCGCGACGACACGCGGTGCGGGCCCCGGCGCGTCCCCCGGGCGGTCAGGCGCGGTCAGGCCAGCACGTTGAGGAACGCCCACACGAACAGCGCGGCCCACACCACGAACCACACCGTGAGCGGCACGAGATGCCATCGGGCCGCGGCGACCGCTGCGGAAGAGCCGGCGGAGGAGCCGGCGGACGAGCCCTCGGCCGGACCCGCCGCGACCCGGTTCCACAGGTGCAGCGTGAGGTACCACCAGGCGGGCCCGGTGAGGATCCACGCGCCGGTGCAGTAGGTGCACAGGCCGCCGATGACGAAGAACTGCTGCAGCATCATCCAGCTCGACATGCCCAGCATCACGGTGAGCAGCACCCACACCACGGTGACCGGCCAGGCGGGCATTGCGGCGCGGGCCGCCAGGACGAGGCCCAGGACGGTGACGGCGCTGAAGATGACGAGTCCGGCCAGCGAGTTGGGGAAGCCCATGAGGGCGGCCTGCCACGAGTCGATGACGCGGCCGCACGCGAACACCGATCCGGCCACGCAGTTCGGGATGTGGCCGGGGTCGCGCAGCACCGCGAGCGTCTCCAGCGTGAGCACGAACATCAGCGCGAGCGACGCCGCCCCGGTCACGGCCAGGACGAGTCCGACCGGGCGCGGGCGCGCGGCGGGCGGGAGGTGCTCGGCGGACGCGGTGACGGTGGGTGGGGCGTCGGTGGACATACCTTCATGATCCCCGGTCGCGGGGCCGCGCGTCAGCGGAGAACCCGCACGCGCCCCGGCTCGGGGGCGTGGATCGGCCCCTCCTGGGAGACGTACCGGATGAGGGCCTCGATGTCCGTGAGGTCGGCCTCGCGGCGCGTGTCGAGGGAGGCCAGCGGGGAGCCGCCGAACTCGGGGGAGGTGAGGAACTCGTTGGCCACCACGGTGTACTCGCGGGCGGGATCGACCGGCTCGCCGTCGACGTGCAGGTCGGTGACCCGGGACCCGGCCGGGCGCCGCGTGTCCACCGTGTAGCGCACGTTGGCGGAGACGGCCGGGCCGTTGTCGCCGATGTCGTCGGCGAAGTGGTCGAAGGCCCGGTGGAGCTCCTCGCCGGTCAGCGTCACCAGGTAGAGGCGGTCGCCGTAGGGCTGGACGGTGTGCAGCGTGGCGTAGTCGAGGGGGCCGGCGGGCAGGTCGGTGCGCAGCGAGTCGGGGTTGGACAGGGCGAGGTCGGCGCCCCGGTCGCGGGCCGCGGCGAGCTGGCCGTCGGCGATCACGTCGGCCAGCGGGGACTCGCCGTGGGCGTTCATGGCGCGCGGGATCTCGGTGGCGGCGGTGCCCAGCACCTCGCGGCCGGCGGGCGCGGCGGCGGCCTTGGCCTGGCGGATGAACTCGACCGTGTCGGCGTCGGGCGCGATGTCGAGGTTGACCGTCTGGTTGAACGCCGCGGTCAGGGGCCGCACCACGTCGCCGGTGGCGGGGTCGACGGCGAGGTCCACGACCGTCACGGACCGCCCGTGCGAGGCGGGCGCCACCACCACGCGCTCGTCGTTCTCCGCGTCGAGGAACCGGCAGGTCGCCGGCCCGCCGGAGGCGCCCACGACGAGGGCGTCCACGGCCGGGTTGAGGTCGCGGGTCACGTCGAGATCGCCCAGCTCCTCGGGGCAGGCGCCGGGGTCGAGGTTGCCGTGGACGGGATGGGCGTGGACCAGGCCGACGATCGTCTCGACGCCGAGGAAGCGCAGTGCCTCCACGGCCTCGTCGAGGGCGCGTACCGGGTCCGAGAGCTGCATGGAGTCGTCGTCACCGGTCCGGGGCGGGGTGAGGGCCACGACCCCCACGCGGACGTCGCCGACCCGGTGGATGGAGAACGGGAACGTGGGCGCCGCGTCGGGGGAGGGGACGGCGTTGGTGGCGAGGAAGGGGAACGCCGCGCCGTGGAACGGGGGCAGGGGCGGGTCGGTCCGGCAGTCCTCGTCGGTCCGGCAGCCGGGGGTGACGAGCGACCGGAGGTGCGTGCCGCCCTTCTCCAGCTCGCGCTTGCCCACGCCCACGCCGTCCACGCCGAGGCGGTTGAAGAACTGCACGGTGGGCCGGTCGTCGAGCAGCGCGGCCTCCGGGGTCGTGCCGCCGATCGCGTCGCCGGTGGCCAGGAGCAGCGAGTTGTCGGCCTGGTCGCGCAGCTTGCCGATGGTCGCGGCGAGGTGGGCGCCGCCCCCGGCGGGGCGGACGTTGCCGGAGCCGTCGCGCAGCTCGCCCTGGAAGCCGACGGGGCGGTCGAGCGCGCCGGAGAACTCGCCGATCCCCAGGATGCGGACGGTCTCGGTCTCGGCCGCGGGGCTCCAGCTCCTCGAGGGGCCGGGGCGCGCGTCGGCGCCGGGCGCCACGGCGGTGGCCAGGAGGAGGACGCCGACCGCGAGGAGAGCCAGCGTGACGATCAGCGTCCGGCGCAGCGACGGGGTCCGGAGCCGGCCACCCGCCGCGGTGTTGCCCGTGTCCACATCGGCGCTCACCGGGTCCGCACCGGGGTGCGGGCTCGGGTGCTGCATCCGTCTCCTCGGGGGTGGTGGTCCGCCGCGGTGCGGCGGGTGGCGGTGGCGCGCGGGATCCGCGGGCGCGTCCGCCGGGCCGTGGGCCATGGTGCCGTCACGAGGTCACGGGACCCCGCCGGGATGGTCACGTTCCGGTCACGAATGAGCGCGCCGCGGCGAGGAAGCGGTCGTTCTCGTCCGGGTCGCCGATCGTCACCCGCACGCCGTCGCCGGCGAAGCAGCGCGGGATCACGAGGTGCTCACGGCAGTGGACGTCGAAGGATGCGGCGTCGGCGCCGAGCGGCAGCCACACGAAGTTGGCCTGCGAGTCCGGCACGGCGTACCCGGCCTCGACCAGCGCGTCCCGGACGCGTGTCCGTTCCGCCACCACCGCGTCGGTCCGCGCGCGCAGCTCGTCCCCGGCGTCCAGGCACGCGATGCCCGCCGCCTGGGCGAGCGAGCTCACCGAGAACGGCACCACCATCTTGGCCACCGGCACCACGAGCTCGGTCGGGCCGACGAGGTAGCCCACCCGGATCCCGGCCAGGCCGTACGCCTTGGAGAAGGTCCGCAGGGACACCACGTTGGGCCGGGTCGTCGCCTCGGCCACACCGTCCACGGGGTCGTCGCCGCGCACGTACTCGTAGTAGGCCTCGTCCAGCGCCACCGTGACCCGCTCGGGGATCCGGTCGAGGAACGCGTGGAGGTCCGCGCGCGGGACGGCCGGGCCGGTGGGGTTGTTGGGGGTGCACACGAAGATCAGGCGGGTGCGGTCGGTCACGGCGCCGGCGATCGCGTCCAGGTCCAGCGCGCCGTCGGGCCGGTTGGGCACCTGCACCGGCACGGCGTGGGCGATGCGGGAGATGATCGGGTACGCCTCGAAGGAGCGCCAGCCGAAGATCACCTCGTCGCCCGGCGCGCACACGGCCTGGGCGAGCTGCTGGCACAGCGCCACCGAGCCGCAGCCGGCGGTGACGTTGCCGGGGTCGACCCCCAGGTGCCCGGCCAGGCGCTCGACCAGCGCGTGCGCCGTTATGTCGGGGTAGCGGTTGGCGCCCGCCGCGGCCTCCGCGATCGCCGCGGCCACGCTCGGCAGCGGCCCGGCGGTGGTCTCGTTGGAGGCCAGCTTGACCGCGCCCGGCACGGAGGCGCCGGGGACGTAGGCGGGGATGGCGTCGAGGTCGCTGCGCACGTCGGGGGACATGGGTACAGCGTAGGACGAGCGGGGGGCGAGGGGATGACGGCGAGGTGTCCGGTCGTTTTGCGCGGGCCCGCGCCCGGTGTGTACTGTTATCCCTCGTTGGCTCAGCAGAGCCTCCAGGAGGCGTGCCAGAGCGGCCGAATGGGACTCACTGCTAATGAGTTGTCCTCCTACAAGGGGACCGGAGGTTCAAATCCTCTCGCCTCCGCCATGTCGGAGCAGCCGGGACACCGGATGATCTGGCACGACAAATGAATATGCGCCCGTAGCTCAATGGATAGAGCACTTGACTACGGATCAAGAGGTTAGGGGTTCGAGTCCCTTCGGGCGCACAGATCGCAGAACACCCCGCCACCGGCAGAGATACCGGCGGCGGGGTGTTCTCGTGTGCGCACCGTGCGTGCCGGCCCCATTCGGACCAGGGTGACTGGTCCGACGGGTCCTGTCGGAGTATTCTGCTTCCATGAGGACCGTGAACAGCACCGAGGCCAAGGCCAAGCTCAACGCGCTGCTCGCCGAGGTCCGGTCGACGGGGCGGCCCGTCACGATCACCAGTCATGGTCGCCCCGCCGCCGTGCTGTCCCCGGTCGCGCCGGCCCCGAGGGAGTTCGGGCCCCTCGAGGGCCTGATCGCTCTGCCCGACGACTTCGACGACCCCCTGCCGGACGGTGACCTCGACCTCTGGGAGGGGAGGCCCTGATGGCGGCGGTCCTCCTGGACACCAACGTCCTCATCCGTCTCATCGGGGAGCCGGATCGTCTCCCGCGGCCCGTCAGGGACCACCTCGCCGACCCCGGGACCGACCTCGTCCTCTCCGCGGCATCGGCGTGGGAGGTGGCCACCAAGACCCGGTCCGGCAGGCTGCCCGGCGGGGAGCTCCTGGTGTCGACGTGGGGCGAGACGCTGGCCCGGCTCCGCATCGCCCAGCTGCCGATCGAGCCGGAGGACGCTCTCCTCGCCGGCGGGCTCGAGTGGGACCACCGCGACCCGTTCGACCGCGTGATCGTGGCCCAGGCGCAGCGGCGTGCGCTCACCGTGGCGACGAGCGACCGTGTGCTCCTCGGCGCGGGGAGGGTGCGGGTGCTCGACGCGCGGGGGTGAGACCGGCCGGAGCCGGGAGGGTGCCGGGAGCGCGCCCGGCGGGGGTGGCCGGGGAGGGGGCGACGACGAGGGGATCGTCCGCCCGGGATCGGCCGTCCCTATCCTGTCCCGGTGACCCCGCCAGCCAGACCCGCCCGGCCCGCCGGCCCCGCCCGGGACGCCCTGCGTCGCAACGCCGGCCACGTCGCGTCCGTCGGCCTGGTGCTCATGTGGAGCTCGGGCTTCGTGGGCGCGGTGCTCGGCACCCGCGCGGGCGGCACGCCACTACAGTTGTTGGGGTGGCGCTTCACGATCCTCGGCGTGGGCCTGGCCCTGGTGGCCCTGCTGCTGCGCGTGGACCTCTCGGACCGGCGCGCGTGGGGGCGGCAGGCGCTGCTCGCACTCCTCTGCCAGGCCGGCTACCTCTTCCTGGTGTTCGAGGGGATCAGCCGCGGCGTCAACGGCGGCACGGCCGCGCTCATCGCCGCGCTGCAGCCGCTGCTCGTGGCCACCGTGGCGGGCCGACTCCTCGGCGAGCGCACGACGGCCGGCATGTGGATCGGCATGCTGCTGGGGATGGCCGGCGTCGTCGTCGTGGTCTCCGGGGAGCTCGGGGCGGCGTCCACCGCCGCGGCGCCGTGGTGGGCCTACCTCTTCCCGGCCGCCGGCATGCTCAGCCTGGCCACCGGCACGGTGCTCACGCAACGGCTGCGCCCGCCGGAGGGGCTCATGCAGTCGATCACCATGCAGTCGGTCGTGACAGGTGTGGTGCTCATGGCGGCCGCGACGCTCACCGGCCAGGTGGTCCCGCCGACGGACACGGGTTTCTGGGCGGCGGTGCTGTGGCTCGTGTGCCTGTCGACGCTCGGCGGGTACGTCCTCTACGTCTTCGTCACCCGCACCCAGGGCGCCACCGTGGTGAGCGTGCTGCTCTACCTCACCCCGCCCACCACGATGGTGTGGGTGATGCTCATGTTCGGCGTCCCCATCACCCTCTGGGCGGTGGTGGGCATGGCGGTCAGCGCGGTCGGCGTGGTGACGGTGCTGCGGTCCCGGCCCGGGGCGGCGGCGAGGCGGGCGCGGCAGCGCGAGATCCGGGAGGCGGGGAGATGACGGGAACGACGACGAGGTGGCGCGACCGCGCCGCGGGGGCGCTTCTCGGCGCAGCCGTGGGGGACGCGCTCGGGGCCGGCTACGAGTTCGGCAGCGCGCCGCTGGGCCCGGAGGGGCCGCGGATGATCGGCGGCGGTCTCGGGGACTTCGCGCCGGGGGAGTGGACCGACGACACGGCCATGGCGTGGTGCGTCGCCGAGGTCGCCGCGACCGGGGCCGACCTGCGCTCGGAGGCCGCGCTCACCGCGATCGCCCGGAACTTCCGCGCCTGGCTGGACTCGGGGCCGCCGGACGTCGGCGCCCAGACGCGCGCGGTGC
>DUTZ01000092.1 GCA_012841845.1 Actinomycetales bacterium
AGGTCGGCGGCGCGCGCGGCCGCGTTCGCCTTCTTGTCGCGCGACCAGCGCCACCAGCCGTAGGCACCCACGGCGAGGAACATGATCTGCCGGCCGGCCTGGCCGTAGAGGTCCACGTCCTGCGGGGTGTGGAAGGCGCTGCCGAGGAAGACGGTCAGCAGCAGCAGGTTGCCGACGATCCCCACCGGCCACGCCCACACGACGCGCCGCATGCCGCCGATCGCGGCGGCGAGGCCGAACAGGTTGCCGACGATCTCGCGCCACAGGATCGGCACCCCGCCGATCAGCAGCTGCGCGTCGAGGAACTGGGTGAGAAGGCTCATCGTGCGCCCCTTTCGCGGGCTCCACACAGACGGGCCCAGGGCTTGATGCTCACGCTCGCCGACACGCCCCGGTACGGCCGGGGCACGCGCGGCGGCGCGACGCGTTCTCTTCCGTCCGGACTGTGACCGTCGGCCCCGGGATCACACCGGGTCTGCTGACCCGCGCTGCCCGCCCCGGAGTGCGGGAGGGGTCGCGCGGCGCTCGCGGGCTCGCCGCCGGCCATGGGGACCGGTGACATCACCGCCGGTGGGGAGTTCCACCCCGCCCTGAGAACGTGCCTCCATATGTACGTCGGCCGGGCGCCCGCCGCAACTCGCGCGGCCCGCCCGGGGCGGCGTGTCAGCCGAGGGTGAGCTGACCGTCGGACTCGCTCACCGGCACCACGTCGAGCGGCCGCGGGGCCGGCGCGGAGGTGTTCTCGCCGGTCGCGCCGTCGAACTCGGCGCCGTGGAGCGGGCAGCGCAGGTGCAGGTCCTGGACCACCTGCACGATGCCGCCCTGGTGGGTGCACCGCGCGGAGTACGCGACGAACTCGCCCTCGGTCGGCTGGGCCACGATCACGGTCGCGTCGCCGGCCTTGACCGACGTGGCGGTGCCCACCGGGATCTCGGCCGCGGGGATCGTCGTCGACGGCACCGTGGTGGTGGCCTGCTCCGTGGACACCGGCTGCGCGGGCTGGGTGATCCCACACGCGGAGAGCACGCCCGGCAGGAGCACGACGCCGGGGACGGCGGCGAGGAACGCGCGACGCTGCGGGCACGCTCCGGGGGCGGACGGGGTGACGGCGGGGCGGTCGGTCATGCGCCCATGGTATCGGGCGCCGCCGATCCGCCTAGGCTGCCCGCATGACCGTCCGACGCCTCCTCCCCCACGCCTCGACGATCTTCTCCGAGGTCTCCCAGCTCGCCACGCGGCACGGCGCCGTCAACCTGGGGCAGGGATTCCCGGACACCGACGGCCCGCCCGCCATGCTCGAGGCCGCCGCCCGCGCGATGCGGGAGGGGCACAACCAGTACCCGCCCGGGCAGGGCATGCCGGAGCTGCGCCTCGCCGTCGCCGATCACGTCGCCCACCACACCGGCCTGGTCCACGACCCGGACACCGAGGTGCTGGTCACCGTGGGCGCGACCGAGGCCATCGCCGGCGCCGTGGTGGGGTTGGTGGAGCCCGACGACGAGGTGGTCGTCATCGAGCCCTATTACGACTCGTACGCGGCCACCGTCGCGATGGCCGGGGCCACCCGTCGCTCCGCACGGCTCGTCCGCGACGGCGCCTCCTTCCGCCTGGACGTGGACTCCCTGCGGGCCGCCTTCTCCCCGCGGACGCGCGCCGTCCTCGTCAACACCCCCCACAACCCCACCGGCGCGGTGCTGCCGCCCGAGGACCTGGAGGCTGTGGCCGCGCTGTGCCACGAGTTCGACGCGATCGCGATCAGCGACGAGGTGTACGAGCACCTGACCTTCGACGGCCACGAGCACGTCTCCATCGCCACCCTGCCCGGCATGCGCGAGCGGACCGTGCGGATCTCGAGCGCCGCCAAGATGCTCAACTGCACCGGCTGGAAGATCGGCTGGATGACCGGCCCGGAGGAGCTCGTGTCCGGCGCGCGGGCCGCCAAGCAGTACATGAGCTACGCCGCCGGCACGCCACTGCAGCTGGGCGTGGCGCACGCGCTGCGCCACGACGGCGCGTGGATCGAGCAGTTGCGCGCCACGATGCAGGCCCAGCGGGACCAGCTCGTGGGGATCCTCTCGGGCGTGGGGCTCGACCTCGCCGTCACCCACGGCACCTACTTCCTCGCCGCCGACCCGCGCCCGCTCGGGGTGACCGACGCGGCCGCCTGGTGCCGGGAGCTGCCCGCCGAGGTGGGCGTGGCGGCGGTGCCGTTCGCCGGGTTCGTGGACGACTTCGCCGGCGACTTCGCCCACCTCGCGCGGTTCGCGTTCTGCAAGAGCCCCGCGGTACTCGAGGAGGCCGGGCGGCGGCTGCAGGCGCTCGCGGGCTGAGTTGCCGGGCAACGGGGCGGCGGCGGGGTGCGCGCGCCCCCGACCTGCGGTGCCCTAGATGCCCCGTCCTGGGCATCGCAGGTCAGACCCCTGATTCAGTGGCACACCGGGGCTGCATCACTGATGCTAGTGTTCAGGACATGCGCACCACGGTTCGGCTGGATTCCGAGGTGCTCGCCGCAGCCCAGCAGCTCTGCCGCGAGCACCACATCGGTCTCGGCGAGGCGGTCAACCGGCTGGCGAAGGCCGGGCTCGCCGCTGCCGACAGGCCCCGTCGCACCCCCTTCACGCAACGAACAGCCGACCTCGGCCTGAAGATCGATGTGACCGACATCGGCGAGGTGCTGGAGCTTCTCGACCAGTACGACGCGGAAGGCAGGACGGCCGGGGACGCCGAGGCCGCCGGATGATCGTCGACGCGAACGTTCTGCTCTACGCCGTCGACGAGAGCGCGCACCATCACGACGTCGCGCGCGACTGGCTGACCGCCGCGATAAACGGGGACGAGCGGGTCGGGCTGCCCTGGGCGTCGATACTGGCGTTCCAACGGATCTCGACCAACCCGAGGGTCTCCGCGTCACCCCGATCGACGTCCGAGGCGTGGAGGTTCATCACCGACTGGCTCGACGCCGACCAGACCTGGATCCCGGAACCGGGCACTCGGCACCGCGCCATTCTCGAACGCCTCCTGGTCGACGGCGATCTCCGCGGCAACCTCGTCACCGACGCCCACCTCGCGGCACTCGCCATCGAACACGGCACCGCCGTCTGCTCCTTCGACACCGACTTCGCCGGATTCGACGGCCTGCGGTGGTACCGCCCGCACCACCGCTAGGCCTCTGACCTGCGGTGCCCTAGAAGGCCGGTCTTGGGCACCCCCGGTTAACGGCAGCTCGAACACGCGGCGGGCGACAACCCCTCGCCCAACCCCTCGCCCGTTCCTTGATCCACGATTCCTCCATCCGGGCCCCCTGACCTCACGCACTTCTCCCTCTTCCATCTCGGCGTGATCCACCGGGCACTCGACCGGCTGGAGTCGTACCTGGATTCGCAGCAGGCCAAGGCGTCGGCTGTCCGACGAGCGCTGGAGTCGCGCGAGGCGTGGAACCACCGGCAGATCGACGTCCTCGAGCGCGCCCACTCCGACCCCGGGGCGGTGCTCGACGCCCGCACCGTCGCACGGACCCATCGGGTGAGCGAGGAAGCGGCGCGGCGCGACCTGCTGGCACTCGAAGACGCCGGGCTGCTCGTCCGCGGCAAAGTCGGACGACGACATGTCTGGCGCGCGACGCCCGAGGTGGAGAACCGCATCCTCTCCGGCCAGCACTGATACGCCAACGTCACACGAACTCCACGTTCTGGGATTCGTTGGAGTTGGCGCCGGCGCCCTGAAGTGCCGGCCATGGGACCCCGGGCCAGTGCGCCACGCCCCCAAAACGGACCACAGTCCACAAAACTCCCCACGGATCGCCGCCGCCGGTCTGGCGTGAGCGCGCGGCCCGTTTCGGCGGGCCGGCACCCCAGACGCACCCGCCGTGACCGCCGACGAGAGGCCACCCGTGACCCTCTACCGGAGCAACCCGCGCGACCTGGAGTTCGTCCTCTTCGACCTCTTCGACCTGGACGAGATCCTCGAGCGGCACGAGACCGAGCTCGACGGCGAGACCGTGCGCACCATGCTCCGGGAGGCCTCGGCCCTGGCCGAGGGGCCCGTGGCCGCCTCGTTCGCCGAGTCCGACCGCAACCCGCCGACCTTCGACCCGGCCACGCACGAGGTCACCATGCCGCCGGAGTACGTCACATCGGTCCGCGCGTGGCAGGAGGGCGGCTGGGGACTGGTGGGCGTCGACCCGTCGGTCGGCGGGGTCGCGGCGCCGCGGCTCGTGGCGTGGGCGATCACCGAGTTCCTCGTGGGCGCCAACCCGTCGATCTTCATGTACCTCTCGGGCCCGCTGTTCGCCGAGATCATGCAGGAGATCGGCAACGAGCAGCAGAAGAAGTGGGCCACGCACATCATCGAGCGCAACCACGGGGCGTCGATGATGCTCACCGAGGCCGAGGTCGGCTCCGACGTGGGCGCCGTGACCACCCGCGCGATCGAGCAGCCCGACGGCACGTGGCACATCGAGGGCGCCAAGCGGTTCATCACCGGGGCCGACTCCGGCGAGCTGTTCGAGAACATCTGGCACCAGGTGCTCGCCCGCCCCGTCGGCGCCGGCCCCGGCACCAAGGGCCTGAGCTACTTCTTCGTCCCCAAGTACCTCCCGGACCCGGAGACCGCGGCGCCGGGCGAGCGCAACGGCGTCTACGTGACGGGCATCGAGAAGAAGATGGGCCTGGCCGCCTCCACGACGTGCGAGGTGTCGTTCGGCGCCCACGGCCACCCGGCGATCGGCTACCTCGCCGGCGACGTGCACCTGGGCATCAAGCAGATGTTCAAGACCATCGAGGCCGCGCGGATGATGGTCGGCACCAAGGCCATCGCCACCCTCTCGACCGGCTACCTCAACGCGCTGGAGTTCGCCAGGGAGCGCGTCCAGGGCGGCGACATGGCCAGGCTCGCCGACCCGACCGCGCCAAAGGTCACGATCATCTACCACCCCGACGTGCGGCGCTCGCTGCTCACCCAGAAGGCCTACGCCGAGGGGCTGCGCGCGGTCTATCTCTACGCCGCCGCCCACCAGGACGTCGAGGCCGCCGAGGTCGTCTCCGGTGCCGGGCCCGAGCTCGCCCACACGGTCAACGACCTGCTGCTGCCCATCGTCAAGGGCGTCGGCTCGGAGCGCGCCTACCAGTGCCTCGCCGAGTCGCTGCAGTGCTTCGGGGGCTCCGGCTACCTCAAGGACTTCCCCGTGGAGCAGTACCTCCGGGACGCCAAGATCGACTCGCTGTACGAGGGAACCACCGCGATCCAGGCCCAGGACTTCTTCTTCCGCAAGATCGTCCGCGACGGCGGCTCCGCCCTCGGCCACGTGGCGGCCCGGATCCACGAGTCCGTCGACGAGCCCAGCCCCGCCGAGCTCGAGACCGCGCGCACCGGCGTGGCCACCGCCCTGGCCGACGTCGAGTCGATGGTCGGCACGCTCACCGCGCACCTGCTCGCCGCGCAGGAGGACCCCGAGTCGCTCTACCTCGTCGGCCTGGGCTCGGTGCCGCTGCTCCTGGCCGTCGGTGACCTCATGGTGGGGTGGATGTTGCTGCGCTCGGCCCGGGTGGCGGTGGACCGGCTCGGCGACGCCCGTGACGACGACGAGGACTTCTACACCGGCAAGATCACGGTCGCGAACTTCTTCGCCCGCGCCCATCTCCCGCAGGTGTCCGCGGCCCGCGCGACGATCGACGCGCTCGACCTGGACGTGACGCGGATGCCCGAGGGGGCGTTCTGACGGCCGGGCTCAGCGCCCGTGGGTGAGCACGATCTTGCCCACCGCCCCACGGCCGTCCATGAGCTGCAGCGCCTCGGTCGCCCGCTCGAGCGGGAACTCGGCGCCGACGAGCGGGTCGAGCTTGCCGGCGGCGAGCAGCGGCTCGACCTCGGCCCACTGCTTCTGCAGGTAGCCGGGGTTACTCATCCAGTACTCGCCCCAGCCCACGCCCACGGCACTCTTGTTGCCCAGCAGAAGGCGGTTGACCTTGACGGTGGGGATCTCGCCGGCGGTGAACCCGATGACGAGGATCCGCCCCTCCTGGCCGAGGGCGCGGAGGGAGTCGGTGAAGCGGTCGCCGCCCACGGGGTCGACGACGAGGTCGACCCCCTTGCCGTCGGTGAGCTCCTTGGCAGCGTCCTTGAACCCCTCGGGGGAGATCGCGTCGGAGGCCCCGGCCCGCCGCGCCAGCTCCCGCTTCTCCTCGGTGGAGGCCACGGCGATGACGCGGTTGCCGTGCGCCGCCGCGAACTGGGTGGCCGCGATGCCGATGCCGCCGCCGGCGCCGTGGACGAGCACGGTCTCGCCGGGCTGCATCCGGCCGCGATGGGCCAGGGCGAAGTGGACGGTGAGGACGTTCATCGGCACCGAGGCGCCCTGGACGAAGCTCAGGGAGTCCGGCAGCGGGAACACGCACGACGGGTCGGCCGCCACGACCTCGGCGAAGCCGCCCAGCCCGGGGAAGGCACACACGCGGTCCCCGGCGGCGAAGCCCGACCCCGCGGGCGCCGACCGCACGACGCCCGCGACCTCGGAGCCGGGGACGAACGGCATCGGCGGCGAGATCTGGTACTTCCCGCGGCTCTGGAGGACCTCGGGGAAGGTCACCCCGGAGGCGTGGACGTCGATGACGACGGAGTCACCGGCCTCCGGCTCGGGGATGTCGACGACCTCGATCGCCTCGGGGCCGTCATGGCTGGAGATGTGGATGGCGCGCATGGACCCGATTCTGCCCGTCAGGCGCCGCCCCGCGCCGGTTTCCGGTCGACGAGGCTCCCGGGCAGGCCGTCGACGCCGTCCACGCCGGCGAGGAGCCGCACGTCGATCGGTTCCCCCGCGCGGAACACCGTGAGGGAGCCGCCGGTCTCGACGATCGCGAGCGCGACCTCGTCCGGTCGGCGGATCCCCGCGGTCCGCAGGTGGGTCCAGAGCTGCGCCTCCGTCATGTGCAGCCGGGCGAGGGCGCCGGCCCGGACCCCGCCCTCGACCAGGACGATCCGGGCGCGCGGGGCGACCGCGCGC
>DUTZ01000093.1 GCA_012841845.1 Actinomycetales bacterium
GCCCGCCGGCCGGCGCCGTGGAGGGAGGAGGCGTTGCCGACCTGCGCGGCCGCCTCGGCGAAGGCGGCGACCGCCGCCGGTCGCATCGGAGTGGTCGCGGCGTGGTCCAGGTAGTGCACGGTGCGCATCGTGGGCATGACGTGGGCAAGGATACGCCCACGTCCCACGCGTCACGGAATCGCCGACCCCGCCGGCCGACCCCGCCGGTGGGCCCCCGGACGCACCGGACCCCGGCACCGCGCGGGTGCCGGGGTCCGGGTGGCGCTGGTCGCGCGGCTCACTTGCGGGCGTTGACCGCCTCGGTGAGCTGCGGGGCAACGTTGAACAGGTCGCCGACGATGCCGTAGTCCGCGATCTCGAAGATCGGGGCCTCCTCGTCCTTGTTGACCGCGACGATCGTCTTGGACGTCTGCATGCCGGCGCGGTGCTGGATGGCGCCGGAGATGCCCAGGGCGATGTAGAGCTGCGGCGAGACCGTCTTACCGGTCTGGCCGACCTGGAACTGGCCCGGGTAGTAGCCCGAGTCGACCGCGGCGCGCGAGGCGCCGACGGCGGCCTTGAGCGAGTCGGCGAGCGGCTCGACGACCTTCTCGAAGTTCTCGGCCGAGCCGACGCCGCGGCCGCCGGCCACGACGATGGTCGCCTCGGTGAGCTCCGGGCGGTCGCCGCCCACGATCGGGTTGCGCGAGGTCACCTTGGCGGCGTTCTCGGGCTCGGGGACCTGGACCTCGACGACCTCGCCGGCACCGGCGGCGGCCTCGGCCTCGACGGCGCCCGGACGCAGGGTGTAGACGGGGGTCTCGCCGGAGACCGTGGCCTCGACGGTGAAGGCGCCACCGAAGATCGAGTGCACGGCCGAGCCGTCCTGCTTGATCTCGACGACGTCGCCGAGGATGCCGGAGCCGGTGCGGGCGGCGAGGCGGCCCGCGACCTCCTTGCCCTCGAACGTGGCCGCGAGGATGATCGCGGCCGCGCCCTGCTCGGCCAGGCCGGCGAGGACGTCGACCTTGGGGGTGACGAGGTGGTTCTGGACCGCGTCGCCCTCGGCGACGTAGATCTTCTCCGCGCCGGCCTCCTTGAGGGCGTCGGTGAGCGCGGCGGCGGAGCCGGACTCGCCGAACACGACGGCGGACGGCTCACCGAGCGCGCGGGCGGCGGTGAGCAGCTCGAGGGTGACCTTCTTGAGTTCGCCGTCAATGTGCTCGACCGCGACGAGGACTTCAGCCATGGTGGATTCTCCTTGAAAAAGTCTGGGGGGAGTCGGTCGTGGGACGCGCGATCAGATGATCTTCTGCCCGACGAGGTACTTGGCGATGTCGTTACCGCCCTCGCCCTCGTCCGTGACCTTCTCGCCGGCGGTGCGCGGCGGCTTCGGGGTGGAGGACGTGACCTGCGACGCGGCGTTGTCCTTGCCCACCTGGCCGGCCTCGACGTTGGTGTCGGCCAGCGTGATGACGTCGAGCGGCTTCTTCTTGGCCGCCATGATGCCCTTGAAGGACGGGAAGCGCGGCTCGTTGATCTTCTCGTTGACCGAGACGACGCAGGGCAGCGACGCCTCGATCTCGAAGATGCCCTCGTCGGTCTCGCGCTCGCCCTTGACGGTGCCGCCGGCGACCTCGAGCGTGCGCATGTGGGTGACCTGCGGCAGGCCCAGGTACTCGGCGAGGATGGCCGGCAGCGCACCCATGCGGCCGTCGGTGGCCTCGTTGCCACAGATGACGAGCTCGGTGCCCTCGATGGTGCCCAGGACGTTGGCGATGGCCCACGCGGTCTGGACGACGTCGGAGCCGTGCAGGGCCTCGTCGTTGAGGTGGACGGCCTTGTCGGCACCCATGGACAGCGCCTTGCGGATCGCCTCGGTGGCACGGTCCGGGCCGGCACACAGGACGGTCACCTCGCCGCCGTCGGCCTCCTTGATCTGGAGCGCCTGCTCGACGGCGCGCTCGTTGATCTCGTCGAGCACCGCGTCGGCGGCCTCACGGTCCAGGGTGAAGTCCCCGTCCGAGAGCTTGCGCTCGGAGTACGTGTCCGGAACCTGCTTGATCAGTACGACGATGTTCGTCATGGGCCTGCGTCGACCTCCTGCGAGTCGGGGCTGGGTGCGGTCCGTCCATCCTGACCGGTCGCACCGGATTTGGTCCTGCGATCCAGAATAGCGGGCCGCCGACGGCGACCCGGGGGGCGGGGGCGGTCAGTTGATCCGCTTCTCCCACCCCGCCCACGCGGCGTCCCGCAGCTCGTTCTTGCGGACCTTGCCGGTCGAGGTCCGGGGCAGGGCCTCGGTGAGCTCCACGGCGCCGGGCACCTTGTAGCGGGCGATCTTGGTGCGGCAGTGCTCGATCACGCCGGCCTCGTCGAGCGTGGAGCCGGGGCGGACCACCACGTAGGCCTTGGGGCGCTCGCCCCACTTCTCGTCGGGCATGGAGACGACGGCACAGTCCACGACGTCAGGGTGGGAGACGACGGCCTGCTCGACCTCGATGGTCGAGATGTTCTCGCCGCCGGAGACCACGACGTCCTTGGCCCGGTCGAGCAGCTGCACGTACCCGTCGGGGTGCATCACCCCGAGGTCGCCGGAGTGGAACCAGCCGCCGGCGAACGCGGTCGCGGTGGCCTCCTCGTCCCGGAAGTAGCCCTTCATCACGCCGTTGCCGCTCATCACGACCTCGCCCATCGTCACGCCGTCGGCGGGCACGTCGACGAGGTGCCCCTCGCCCGGGGCGGTGCGCTCGACCACGCGCACGGTGTCGGCGTGGATCATCGACACGCCCTGGCGCGACTTGAGCGCGGCCCGCTCCTCCGGGTCCAGCTCCGCCCACTCCGGCTGCGGGACGCACTCGGTGTACGGGCCGTAGGTCTCGGTGAGCCCGTAGACCTGCGTGACGTCGATCCCCAGTTCCTCGAAGCGGCGCAGGATGGTCGGCGACGGCGGGGCGCCGGCGGTGATCATCCGGATCCCCTCGGTCGGCCGGGCCGCCGGGTCGTCGGCGATCGTCGTGAGGACGGCCGGGGCGCCGGCGAGGCGGTTGACTCCTTCTTCCTCGAAGAGCCGCCAGATGTCGTCACCGCGCACGGCCCGCAGGCACACGTGGGTGCCCATCGCGCCGGTGAGGGCCCACCCCGTGCACCACCCGTTGCAGTGGAACATCGGCAGGGTCCACAGGTAGCGGGAGTCGGAGTCGAGGGCCTGGGTGACGATCTCCCCGAGGGAGTTGAGGTACGCGCCGCGGTGGGTGTACATGACGCCCTTCGGGCGGCCGGTGGTCCCGGAGGTGTAGTTGACGGCGATGACGGAGTCCTCGTCCTCGACCGCCCACGGCAGCGGCGTGGGAGAGGCCAGCTCGAGTTCCTCCTCGAGCGCCTCGGCCTTCGAGCCGAAGCGCGACGGGTCGGGCTGGGTGCCGTCGGCGTCGGGCGCCACGAGGATGCAGCGCAGCGACGGCGGGACCTCGTCACCGAGGCCGGCGAGGAGCTCCGCGTCGGCGATGAGCACCTCGAAGCCGGCGTGGTCGGCGATGTAGGCGATCTCGGCGGGCGCCAGACGGGTGTTGAGCGCGACCACCGCGCCGCCCGCGAGCGGCACCGCGAACTGGGCGAGCAGCGCCTCCGCCGAGTTGGGGGCGAGCACCCCCACCCGGTCGCCGCGGCTCACGCCGCGCGTCCGCAGCAGCGCGGCCAGCCGCGTCGCGCGGTCGGCGAACTCGGCGTAGGTCCAGCGCCGGGGGCCGTCCACCACGGCGGTCGCGGTGGGATGGATCCGGGCGGCGCGGCCGAGGAAGGCCAGCGGGGTCAGTGCGGTGTCGAGTCCGGAGTTCGCTGTCATCGCGGGTTCGCCTCTCGTATCGCGGGGCCGCCGCACGACGGCCGTGATGCCGATCACGGTAGTCGCGGC
>DUTZ01000094.1 GCA_012841845.1 Actinomycetales bacterium
CCGTGCCCGCCCCGCTCGACGACCGCTCGGCGATCGCCCTGCTCGCAGGCCCCGGCCTGGGGGTCGTCCTGCACGTCGGCGGGATGCTGCGCGGGACGCCATGACCGGGGCCCGACTCCTCATCTGTAGAGGCGCGGAATTGCTCGCGGCGCTCGTCGTGGCCGCGCTCGTGGGCGGCCTCACGCTCGCGGCGGTGGACCGGCTGCCGTTCGCCCAGCCCAGCTGGTTGCCGCAGGCGTTCGGCGGCGCGGTCGCGGCCGGGTTCGTCGCCCTGGCCGGCTGGCTGCTCCTGCGCCGGGGCCGCGGCGCCGACGGCCGCGGGAGCGACGGCCGCGCGCTCTGGGCACTCGGTACCGTCGGCCCGGCGTTCCTCGCCGCCGGACACCTCGGTCTGGTCCTCCACGGGACGCCGCACTACCTGTTCGGCCTCGGCGGCGACCAGCTCAACCGGGTCGCCTACGTCACCCGCTTCGCCGACTCCCCCGCCCTCGACGACGTCTTCTACGCCGACGCCGCCCCCTTCTACCCGCCGCAGTGGTTCTGGGTGGGCGGCCGGCTGGCGGCGCTGGCGGGGGTCGACGGCTGGGAGTTCTACAAGCCGTACGCGATCGTCACCATGGCCATCGCGGGCGCGATCGCGTTCGTCACCTGGCGCTGGCTCGTCCCCGCCCGGATCGCGGTCCTGCTGGGGCTGGTCACCTCCGTGGTGGGCGTCCACACCAACGCCTACGAGCCGTACTCGTGGATCCTCATCTGCCTGCTCCCCCAGGTCGTGGTGGCCACGCTGCTGCTGTGCGGCCGGGTCCGCGCGGGCCGCGACGGCGCGCCCGGGGCAGGGGTAGGGGCCGATCCCGGGCCGACCTGGCCGCTGGTCGTCACGATCGGCGTGTACCTCGGCTGGGCGGCGCTGGGGTACACGCTCATCGCGGGCTTCGCGGCGCTGGTGGTGGGCCTCGTCGTCGTGGGCGCCGCCTGGCTCTCCCGGGCCGACCGCGGCGTGGCCGTGGCGCTGCTCGCCCGCCTCGCCGCCATGGCCGCGATCTCGGCCGCGCTCGCGCTGGTGTTCTGGCACCGCTTCCTCCTGGCCCTGCTCGGCGGCGCCGGCACCGAGCCGTCGGTGGCCAACGACTTCGCCCCGGAGTCCGCCACGCGCTGGCCACTGCCGATGTTCGAGCCGTCCGCGACCGGGGTGCTCAGCCTGCTCGGCCTGGTGTGGATCCTCGTCACGGTGTGGCCGCGCGGCGCCGGGCGCGTGGCCGGGTGGGGCGCGGAATCGGTGCGGTACCGGGTGGGACCGGCGGGGACGGTGCGTGACCCGGCCGGGACGGTGCGTGACCCGGCCGGGACGGTGCGTGACGACGACGAGGTCGCGTCCCTGCCCGCGGACCGTGCCCTGGTGATCGCCCGGACGCTCGCGGTGCTGGTGGCCGCGTCGTTCGGGTGGTTCGTGCTGTCCGGGCTGCGGGCCGTCACCGGGAGCACGCTGCTGCCGTTCCGGATGATCCCGGTGGTCGGGCTCGCCCTCGCCCTGGCCGGCGTCCTGGGGGCCCTCACGCTGGCACGGTGGGCGGTGGCCACCACCCCGCGGCCGTCGCGGGGCCGCGTCCGCGCGGTGGCGGTGGTGCTGGCCGGCCTGGCCGCCGTGCAGGCGGTGCAGCACGTGTCCGAGGAGGACACCGAGTTCGCCGCCGTCGCCCGCGGGCAGTCGCCGGTGCCGCAGGGGGTGTTGGGGGCGATCGACGCGATGACCCCGGGCCGCGGGCCGTCCGACCTCGTCGTCGTCACCGCCGACCACACCCTCTACGCTTACCGCCCCTACTTCACCTTCCAGGCGCCCGCGCAGGCCTACGCGGCGCCGACGGGGCGGTACGAGGAGCGGCTCGACGAGCTCCGCCGGTGGGCCGCCGCGGCCGGGCCCGCCGAGCTGGCCGCAGCCCTGGACTCGGGGCCGTTCCGCGCCCCGGACGTGTTCGTACTCGACCGCGCCGACGGCGGGTGGCTGGCCCTCCCGGTGCTGGTCAACGTGATGCCGCTCGAGCACAACAACGAGACCGAACAGATCCGCTTCGCCCCGCGGCAGTTCGCCGACCCGGCACTCTTCGACGTCCGCGAGGTGGGCTCGCGCGTGGTGATCGTGCGGCGGTAGGTGTCGGGTCATCCGTTCGCAGGACAGACAACGACCCGGGAGCCCCTTACGCTGAACGACCGACCCCACCGAACACAGGCACACCGGGAGCGCCCATGGGTACACGGAATCTCAGGCCGACCGTGGTGGGCGCGGTGCTCGCCGGTCTCGTTGTGACGGCGGGCTGCGCCGCCATCACCTCCGGGTCCGACCCCACGGCCGCGGAGCGGACCGGGCCCCCGGCATGGTCCACGCAGGCGAGCTCCCCGCCCGCGAGTTCCCCGCCCGCGAGCCCCACGCCGGCGAGCTCCCCGCCGGCGTCGGAGACCTCGACGACGGCAGCGAACTCGAGCACAGCCGACTCCTCGGCACAGGCCGCGCCCGCACAGGCGGGGGCGGGCGGCCGGGAGGACTGCGGCGGCGTCGCGGGTCCCCTCGACCAGCCCCTGTGGACCGAGGGGGGCCTCAGCTGCGCGGACGGTGCGTCGCTCCTCGAGACCTTCTTCACGTCACCAGGCGTGAGGGCCGGAGACAAGGGGGCCGAGATCGACGGGTTCGACTGCGGGATCATGGGCGCCGGGGAGGCACAGGAATACGGATACGTCATCCGCTGCGTGGCGTCCGACGGGCGGGGTGTGTTCCAGTAGCCACCGCCCCGGCGAACACCCCGGTTGACTCGCCGCGGCGTTCACACGCGTCGGAGTACCCGCGGAGCGGCGGACGCCGCGCCCTCCCGCAGGTCTCGGGTGTCACCGGATCACCAGGTCGGTACGGGGACCTGCCCGAACCCGACGACGGCGCCAGTGTGCCTCCGCCTCCGGTTTGCCCAACATCAGCGAGGTATCCGTCGAGTGACCCCCGTGCTGGTGTTGTGCAATCCGGGCCGGTTCAGCCGGGTCAGGCCTCGCGGAGTGTATCCGGCGCGGGGAAGGGCACCACGATCTCGCGGCCCACGTCCTCGACCGCGTCGGTGAGCGCCGTGGAGAGCACGATCCGGTCGTCGTAGACGTGCGCGATGCGGACGACCGTCTCGCGGCCGCCCTCGTCGACCACGTAGCGGCCCATGAGGAAGCGCAGGCCGATGCCGTCGAGCGCCTGCTCCGCCTCGTGCCAGTCATCCACCGGGTCGAGCGCGCGGCCGAGCCGGTCGACGGGCACGAGAAGCGGCTCGGCGACGGTCATGTCGATCCAGCCGACGAGTTCGCCGTCGTCACGTCGGTGCGGGATCCAGGTCTCGGGGATGCCGGTCATGCCGGACAGTCCACCCCCTCACGCCGGGTCAGGGTCCAGCCGGCCGATCCGGGCCGCCCGTCAGAACCTGCGGAACGTGTGCCCGAGCAGCTTCTTGCCGCCCTCGGCGAGCTTGCCAGCCTTGGCGGCGGTCGGCAGCAGCGACAGGGCGTTGAGGCGCGAGGTCACGTGGAGGCGGGCGGCGCGGGCGGCGTTGGTCCAGCCGCGGGCGGCAAAGGCGTCGGCCTCGGCGGCGAAGAAGCGGGCCTCCTCGTCGAAGCGGCGGCCGTCGAGCGCGCGCACCGAGGAGTCGGACGCCGAGTGGCGGCGGTAGAGGAACGCCAGCGTCGGGTCGTAGACCATGTGGCCGCCGCCGGTGATCACGTCCACCAGCAGCGCCAGGTCCTGCACCACGTCCAGGCCCTCGCGGAAGCCGATGCGGGTGACCCACTCCGAGCTCCACGCGAGGGACGGGAAGTAGGTCCAGTTGCCGTGCATGAGCGAGGTCATGAGCTTCTCGCCGTGCAGCACGGTCCGGCCGTCGGCCTTGGGCGAGGTGAACGACTTGACCGAGTCCGACAGACCGCGGACCGGGGCGCCGTGCTCGTCGATCACGCTCACGCCCACCTCCATCACGGCGGCGTCGGGGACGGCCGCGAAGCCGTCGGCGACCACCTGGAGGTAGTTGGGCAGCATGATGTCGTCGGCGCCCATGACCACGACGATCGGCGCCGTGACCATCCCCAGGCACTTGCGGTAGTTGCCGTTGGCGCCGAGGTTGGTCTCGTTCTTCTCGTAGGTGACGCGGCTGTCGCGCGCGCAGATCTCCCCCATGTAGCGGGCCGGCTCGGGGTCCGGGTACCCGTCGTCCACCACCACGAGCCGGAAGTCGGAGTAGGTCTGGGCCAGGACGCTGTCCACGGCCTTCTTGAAGTGGTCCACGTCCCCGTAGTAGGGGAGCATCACGTCGATGGCCATTGGGGGAACCGCCGTCCTTGTCGTCGCCGCCGTGCACGTCCGATCGCATAGTATCGACCCGCGATGAGCGGTGAGACGATGCGGCGGTCAGGGGAACACGCGGCGGGTGGTCGGGACGACACCCGCAACCTCGACGTCTGGCTGGTCGTGCCGTGCTTCAACGAGGGCACCGTCATCGAGGAGGTGCTCACCGCGGCGCGCGAGACCTTCCCCAACATCGTGGCGGTCGACGACGGCTCCGTGGACGGTTCCGCGGCCGCGATCCACCGCGCCGGCGCCCACCTCGTCCGCCACCCGGTGAACCTCGGCCAGGGGGCCGCCCTCCAGACCGGCGTCGAGTACGCCCGCGCCCAGCCCGGCGCCCGCTACTTCGTCACCTTCGACGCCGACGGACAGCACCAGGTCAAGGACGTTCTCGCCATGGTCGAGCGCCTGCGCACCGAGCCGGTGGACATCGTGGTGGGCACGCGCTTCGGCCGCCCCCGCGGCGAGGACGACCAGGTGCCGCTGCTCAAGCGCATCGTGCTGCGCACCGTGGTCCTGCTCTCCCCCCGGACCCGGCGGCTCGGCCTCACCGACGCCCACAACGGGCTGCGCGCGTTCAACCGCCGCGTCGCCGAGGAGCTCAACCTGCGCATGAACGGCATGAGCCACGCGAGCGAGTTCGTGGAGCTCATGGACTCCCACGGCTGGCGGACCGCCGAGCAGCACGTCGACATCCTCTACACGGAGTACTCCATGTCCAAGGGGCAGTCGCTGCTCAACGGGATCAACATCCTCTCCGACGGGCTCGTGGGGAAGAGGCTGCCGCGATGATCAAGGCCCTGCTCCTGCTGGCCGGCGCCGCGCTGGTCGTGTTCTTCCTCTCCAACCGCCGCAAGGCGCGCGCCAAGGCGGGCGTCAAGATCGGGTTCGTCCTGTTCGTGGTGTTCATGGTGTACGCCGTGGTCCGCCCCGACGACCTCACCTGGATCGCCAACCGCCTGGGCGTGCAGCGCGGCACCGACCTCGTCCTGTACGCGCTGGTCATGGGCTTCGCCTTTGTCACCGTCTCCACCTACGTGCGCTTCCGCGAGCAGGAGCTGCGGTACGCCCGGCTCGCCCGCGCGGTCGCCCTGCAGAACGCCGTCCGCCCCGACGACGCGGCCTACCTCGGGGAGCCGGGCGGCCCCGACGGCGCTGACGGCGCTGACGGGCCTGGTCACGCC
>DUTZ01000011.1 GCA_012841845.1 Actinomycetales bacterium
GAGGAGGTGGCGCGCATCGCGGTGCCGGTGCAGCTCCTCGCGTGGCCCGACGACGCCTCCCACCCGCTCGAGGTCGCCGAACACCTCGCCGAGCTGCTCCCGGACGCCCGGCTCGGGGTGGCGCGCTCCCCCGCCGACGTCGCCGCGTGGCCACAGATCGTGGGCGACTTCGTGCGCGGCCGGGCAGATCGGGCAGGTCGGCCCGGGCGGCCGGGGGCCTGACACCGGTGGCGCCGCCGCGCGCCGACCTCCCACACTGGGGCCATGCGCCCGCTTCAGCAGAGGATCATCGACGCCCTGGCCGTCCGGCCCGAGATCGACCCCGCGGCGGAGGTGGAGCGACGCGTGGCGTTCCTCGCCGACTACCTCGCGGCCAGCGGCGCGAAGGGCTACGTGCTGGGCCTGTCCGGGGGCGTGGACTCCACCCTCGCCGGGCGGTTGGCCCAGCTCGCGGCCGAGCGCGTCCGCGACGCCGGCGGAGAGGCCGTGTTCGTGGGGATGCGGCTGCCCTACAAGGTGCAGCACGACGAGGACGACGCCGTGGCCGCCGTGGAGTTCGTGGGCGCCGACGAGGTGGTGACGGTCAACGTCGCCCCGCCCGTGGACGCGTTCAACACCGGGTTCCGGGACTCCGTGGGCGCCGAGCTCACCGACTTCACCAAGGGCAACGCCAAGGCGCGGCTGCGGATGGTCGCCCAGTACGCGCTCGCCGGCGACCGCGGGCTGCTCGTGGTGGGCGCCGACCACGCCGCCGAGAACGTCACCGGGTTCTTCACCAAGTTCGGCGACGGCGCCGCGGACGTCCTGCCGATGTCGGGCCTGAACAAGCGGCAGGCCCGCGAACTGCTCCGCCACCTCGGCGCGCCCCAGCGGCTGTGGGACAAGGTGCCCACCGCGGACCTGCTCGACGAGAACGTGGGCCAGACCGACGAGGAGGAGCTGGGCCTGCGCTACGACGACATCGACGACTACCTCGAGGGCCGCACCGTCCCGGACGAGGCCGCCGAGACCATCGAGGCCGCCTGGACGCGCAACCGGCACAAGCGCACGACACCCGTCGAGGTGACCGACACCTGGTGGCGCCCGGAGGAGGACCGCGCGGCGGGCGCACTCGCGCAGCCCACCGGCGAGACGGCGCTCGTGGTGATCGACATGCAGAACTCCTACTTCGAGTTCCCCGACCTCGCCGAGGTGCGCGACGAGCTGGTGGGCCGGGTCAACGAGCTCATCCGCACCGCCCACGAGGCCGGCCGGCCGGTGATCCTCGTACGTACCGAGCACGCGCGCGACGGTTCCACGTGGACGCTCAACATGCGTGAGGACGGCGAGGGCTTCGCCTTTCCCGGCAGCGAGCAGGCCCGGTTCCTCGACGGGCTCGAGGTGGGCGGCCACGTCGAGGTGACCAAGACCCGCGACAGCGCCTTCGTCGAGACCACCCTGCGCGCCGAGCTCGCCCGGCTCGGCGTGGCGCACCTCCTGCTGTGCGGGGTGTCCACGCACAGCTGCGTGGCGCAGACCGCGGTCGACGCCTTTGCCCACAACCTGCACGTGGCGGTGGACCGCGACGCGATCTCCTCCGACCACGCGCCCCTGTCCGAGGCGCTGCTGGAGTTCCTCTCCGACCAGATGCGGCAGTCCGTCCTGGACCAGGGCCAGAGCGTGGACCTGCTGCGATCGGGGTGGCCGCCGGCCTGACCGGTCGGCGCGGCGAGGGGCGCGTCAGGCGGCCCCGCCCGGCCGGCGCTCGGTCCCGTCCGGGTAGCGGGCGAACCGGCCCTCGCCGCGGGCGTGCACGGGATCGTTCCGCTCGAGCGTCCACTGCCCGAAGCGGCCGGCACGGTAGTCGTCCATCGCGGCCACGATGTCCTCGCGGGAGGTGCCGACGAACGGCCCGTGCTGGACGACGGGCGCGCCGATCGGCCGGCCCTGGAGGACGAGGAACGCCGCGCCGTCGTCGCCCGCGGTCACGGTGACCGGCGCCGGCTCGAGCACGGCCGCCTCGTAGCCGAGCTCGCGCCCGTCCACCGTGAGCGTGCCCCCGTAGTTGTAGAGGACCCGGACGGCCTCGTCGGAGAAGGCGGGCAGCTCGGTCGAGGCGCCGGGGTCGAGGGTGACGATCCAGATCGCGACGTCGTTCTCCGCGCGGGCCGCCCAGGACTCCGGCGGCGGCGCGAGCGCGCGCACGCCGTCGACCTCGCCGGCGATGACCCGGAAGCGCGCCCGCGCACCCTCCTCGCCCCGCACCACGACGGGCGTCTCCTCGCCCCAGAACATGGCGAAGTGCGGGTCGGCGCCCTTGTCCTCGGGCGCGAGGTTGAGCCAGATCTGGAACAGCTCGAGCGGGTTGGCAGCGTCGTCGCGCAGGAGCGGGAACATCTCGGCGTGCGCGATCCCGGCGCCGGCGGTGAGCCACTGGGTGTCGCCGTCGCCGAAGCGGGCGGCCGCGCCGAGTGAGTCGGTGTGGTCGATGACGCCCTCGAGCGCCACCGTCACCGTCTCGAAGCCACGGTGCGGGTGCTGCGGGAAGCCCGGCACGGTGGTGCCGTGGTACATCGACCAGCCGTCGGTGCCGGAGAAGTCCTGGCCCAGGTCGCGGCCCGCGAGCGGGGCGGCGGGGCGCATGGTGTCGCCGTCGGCGGCGGGGAACTCGTCGCGGTGGTGGACGGCGAAGAGGAACGGATCGACGCCCGGCCACTGCTGGGCGAGCGGGACGACCTGGCGGATGGCGGACACGGGGGCCTCCTCGGGGACGACGGCGGGACCGTCACGGCATTGTTGCTGTCACATCACCCAACGCGGCGGCCGGCTCCGCCATTCCCCCGGCGCCGTCATTCCCCCGGGGCGCGGGCCTCGCGCCGCGCCGCCCACGCCTGCCACGAGCGGCGGGTGAGGAACACCGCGGCGAGCACGAGGAGCAGGCCGACCACCGCGTTGGAGAACCACCCGGCCACGGCCTCGATCCGGTGCCACTGCGCGCCGAGGAGGTAACCGCCCACCACGAAGATCGCGTTCCACAGCAGACTGCCGAGGGTGGTGAGCACGACGAACAGCAGAAAGTTCATGCGTTCGATCCCGGCGGGGATCGAGATGAGCGAGCGCACGACCGGCACCATGCGGCCGAGGAACACCGAGGCGGGACCGTGGCGGGAGAACCAGCTCTCGGTCTTCTCGAAGTCCGCCACCTTGAGCAGCGGGACGCGCTCGAACAGCGCGCGCACCCGCTCGGCGCCCAGCCAGTAGCCGAGTCCGTACGCGACGAGCGCGCCCACCAGGGAGCCGACGGTGGTCCAGATGATCGCCGCGGCGAGCGAGAACGTGCCGTGGGCGGCGGCGAACCCGGCGAGCGGGAGGATCACCTCGCTGGGGATGGGCGGGAAGACGTTCTCCAGCGCCACGATGAGCGCGGCGCCGGGTGCCCCGAGGGCGCCCATCACGTCGACGGCCCAGCCCGCGATCCCGCCGAGGTCACCGCCCTCGGCGGCCGACAGAAGCGTGTGAGGCATGCGGCGAGTCTAGGGACCGGCGGACGACGCCGCCCTCGCCGTCACCCCCGCGCGACGACGCCCGCGACCGGGATCCGGCCGTCGACGGCCTGCCGGAAGTTGAGCATGGCGCGCTTGAGGTGGAAGTCGTTGGTGACGATCACCGCGCCGGTGGTGCCCCGGTCATAGAAGAGCCGGTTGCTGAACTGGGCGTTCTGCACCGTCGAGTTGGACTGGTTCTCCTCGGAGATCCGGTGCGGCGGCACGCCGGCGCCGCGGAGCCACTCCGACATCGCCTGCGCCTCGGTGCGGCCGTTCTGCGGGACGCCGCCGGTCACCACGACGCGGGCGAAGGGGAAGTCGTTGGCCAGGCGCAGCCCGGTCCGCAGGCGCTCCTCGAGGACGGGGCGGATGCCGCCGTCCGGGTACAGCCCCGCACCGAGGATCACGATGTCCGTGGTGAAGGGGTTGACGGTGAGCAGCGCCGGATCGTCGGTGGTGAGCAGCTCCATCTCGGTGCACGCCTGCAGGACCTCCTGCCCGCCGAACTGGCAGCCGAGCATCGTGGCGCCGTTGACGAGCGCGGTTCCCGAGGGCATGTCGGTCGAGCCGGCGGACGCGGTGCCCGCGCCGGCGCCGAGTCCGAGAGCGACGGCGGCCGCACCCGCGGCCAGACGACGATTGAGGTCACGCACGATCAGGGTCCTCCCCCAGGTTGGTCTTCTCCCCCGTACCGGGGAACTCCTCACCCGGTGGATATCGGCGCCCACTCTACCGCCGTTACCCGCCGACGGGTACTCCCCGGGATCCGGGCGTACCGTGCCCCCTATGGACGCGGGTTACAGCAGGACGGAGGCGGTCCGGCACCTCCGGGCGGCGGATCGCGATCTGCGGCTGCTCGTCGACGTCGTCGGGCCCTGCACCCTGGCCCCGGCGCCCGACGCCGGGCCGCACACCCTGTTCGACCGGCTGGCGTCGTCGATCCTCTCCCAGCAGCTCTCCGTCAAGGCCGCCGCGACCATCGCCGGGCGGCTCCGGGACCGCGCCTCCGACGCCGACGTGCCGCGCCACCTCGACCCCGCGCGGGTGGCGGCCCTGGGCCACGAGGAGCTGCGTGCCTGCGGCGTCTCGCGCCCCAAGGTCGCGGCGCTGCGCGACCTCGCCGACGCGGTGGTCACCGGCCGGATCCCGACCCTGGAGGAGCTGCGGGGGCTCGACGACGACGAGGTGGTCGCCGCCCTCACCACCGTCCGCGGGGTGGGCCGGTGGACGGTCGAGATGCTGCTGATCTTCCTCCTGGACCGCCCCGACGTGTTCCCGGTGGCCGACGTGGGGGTGCGTCGCGGCTTCGAGCGGACGCTGCGCCTGGAGCGCCGGGCCACGCCGGCCGAGATGCTGGAGCGGGCCGGGTCGTGGGCGCCGTTCCGCTCGGTGGCCGCGTGGTACCTGTGGCGGGCCGTGGACCAGACGGGGCAGCCCGCGATCCGGTAGAACGGACGCATGGCAACCACCGCATTCAAGGGCAACCCCGTCACCACGTCCGGCGAGCTCCCCGCCGTCGGCTCCGCCGCGCCGGCGTTCGACCTCGTCGGCTCGGACCTCTCGGCCGTCACCTCGGAGGGGCTCAAGGGCCGCCGCGTCGTGCTCAACATCTTCCCGAGCGTCGACACGGGCGTGTGCGCCCAGTCGGTCCGCACGTTCAACGAGAAGGCCGCCGGCCTGGACAACACCACCGTCGTCAACGTCTCGGCCGACCTGCCGTTCGCGCTCGGCCGCTTCTGCGCCGCCGAGGGCATCGAGAACGCCACCTCCGGCTCGACGTTCCGCGCGTCCTTCGCCGAGGACTACGGCACCCGGATGACCGACGGCCCGCTCGCCGGCCTCAACGCCCGCGCCGTCGTTGTGCTCGACGCCGACGGCACCGTCACCCACACCCAGCTCGTGGACGAGATCACCACCGAGCCGGACTACGACGCCGCGCTCGCCGCGCTCAACTGACGCGCGACGCACACGACGCGGGCGGGCCCGCCCTCCGATCCACCGGAGGGCGGGCCCGCTGCTCTCGGGGGCGACTCACGCGAAGCGACGCGCGGCGTCCTCGAGCTGGTCGAAGAGCGTGGCGATCTCGCCGGCGCGGCGCTCGTTGGGCTGCGCGCCGTTCTCGCCGAACTCGGTGAACAGGCTCAGGGAGACCTGCTGGCGCACGCCGTACATGCGGAAGTTGGCGACGATCTGGCGCCACTGCTCGACCGCGCGGACGCCACCCTCGGCGCCGTAGGAGACAAAGGCGACGGGCTTGTCGGCCCACTCGTTGCCCAGGGAGTCGAAGGCGTTCTTGAGCCCGCCCGGGACGCCGTGGTTGTACTCGGGGGTGACGAAGACGTAGGCGTCGTAGGAGTCGATGGCCTGACTCCAGCGGGTGACCCGCTCGTCGTCGTACTGCTTGTTCGCCGCACCCGGCACGGTCGCCGAGGTGAGCAGCGGGACGTCGAAGTCGCGGAGCGTGACGAGCTCGTAGGTGGCCGCGTCGCGGGAGGACGCCTGCTCGACCACCCACTTCGCCACGGAGTCTCCGCTGGCGCCCTCCCGGATGCTGCCGAGAACGATGCCGATCTTCATGTGGGGCCTACCTTCCGGTCGTCGTTACCGTACGACCCCAACCTACATGAATGTTGATACATCACCAAGCTAGCGGTCGCCGTACACCGTCACCGTCGCCGTGGCGCACACCCGGCCGCGCTCGTCGCGCGTCTCCACGTGCGCGATGCCCCAGCTGCGCCCGTCGTGCAGCGCCTCGGCGCGCACGGTGACCGGCCCGACCAGCGGGATCTGCCGCACGTACCGGACGTCGAGCGACGACGAGCTGACCTGCCGCTCGTGGGAGAACAACGCCGCGCCCACCGTCTCCGCGGCCGCGGCGAAGACGCCGCCGTGGAGCGCGCCGATCGGGTTGGCCAGCGAGGGCTCCGGGGCGATGACCCCCTCGACCGTTCGCGCCCCGGTCGGCCCCGGGGCGGCCTCGCGCAGGTCCAGGCACAGCACCTCGGCGAGCGTGCCCGGCACGAGGGCGGACTCCCACGGGGGCTCCTCGTCGTACTCGTCGGCGCCCTCGATCCCGCGGATCTCCATGGACTTGACCAGGCCGGCGGCGAGCACGCGCCCGTCGTCGTCGAGCACCTCGCCGCGCGTGGTGAGGCAGTGGCCGTCGTCGCCGAGGTGGGCCGCGCGGACCCCCAGGCCCGCCGAGCCGGCCCGCGGCGTGGCGAGCAGGTCCAGGCGCAGCTCGGTGGTGACGGTCCACGTGCCGCCGGGGCGCCGCTTGTGGTTCTCGCTGCCCAGCGCCGAGTCCACGAGCACCGCGAGCCCGCCCAGTGCGAAGCGGCCCTCGGGCGCCACCACCTGGTCGGCGACGATCTGGTGCCAGGTCAACTCGCCGTCGGCGTCCTCGGTCCACGTGATGCCCAGGCGCGGCTCGGGTCCGGTGTGCGTCGATTCCCTCACCGCTCGAACCCTACCGGCACCCGGCACAATGGACGCGTGCGCGTGAACCGGGACCTCCTCGCCCATCCCCGCAGGTGGCCCATCCGCCTCACCACCACGGTCGTGGCCACCGCGATCGTCACCCTCGTGCTCACGGTGGCCGCCGGCGGCGCCTGGCTCGTGCTGCGCTGGGCGGTCCACGACGCGATCGACACCACCGACCGCGAGCGCGCCCTCGACGTGGCGGCCGACCTCGCCCGGCACGGCCCCGGCGCCGCGTTCGACCTCATCTCCCAGCCCGCCTCCGGCGTGGATCTGGTGCGGATCGCCGGGCCCGGCAACCGGCTGGTCGCCGCCCAGGTCACCCACGGCCTCGAGGGGCTCGGCCCGCTGCCCGTGCCCGCGGCCGGCGAGATCCTCGAGCAGGAGGTCCGCTCCCCCGACGGCGTCGACCTGCGGGTGACCTCCGTGGGCGTGGACCTCGGCGGGGCGACGTTCGTCGTGGAGGTGGGCACGGACACGAGCCGCTACGCCACGATGCTCGACGCCGGCGCCGTCCTCTTCCTGGGCTTCGTGCCCGTCGCCGGCCTCGCCACCGCCGTGTTCGTCTCCTACGCCATGGGGCGCGTCCTGCGCCCGGTCGAGTCCATCCGCACCCGCGTCGCCGAGATCTCCGCGTCCGGCCGCGGCGAGCGCGTCCCCGTCCCCGAGGCCGACGACGAGATCGCCCGCCTCGCCGGGACCATGAACGCCATGCTCGCCCGCCTGGACGCCGCCCGCACCGCCCAGGTCGCCTTTGTGGGCGACGCCTCCCACGAACTGCGCAGCCCGCTGTCCACCCTGTCCACGATGCTCGAGCTCTCCTCCACCTCCCGCACCCCCGTGGACGTGGAGACCGTCGACGAGCTGCTGCTGCCCGAGGTGGTGCGCATGCGCTCGATGGTCGAGGACCTGCTCCTACTGGCCAAAAACGATGAGCGCGGCGTCCCCCTGCGGCGCGAGGACACCGACCTCGACGACATCGTGCTGTCCGAGGCCGCCCGGCTCCGCGGCGTCGGCGGCCCCGGGACCGGCGCGCCGCTCGAGGTGAC
>DUTZ01000095.1 GCA_012841845.1 Actinomycetales bacterium
AGGTGGAACCCCTCCGACGCGCCGCCCAGGAGCAGGACGCGCTCCGGGCCCACCCCGTGACGGGCGGCGACGGCGGCGACGGCGGCCTCGTCGTCGTCACCCCCCGGGTACGCCGCCAGGTCCCCCACCCGCGCCGCGAGCCGCTCGCGCAACCACCCGGGCGGGGCGTCGCCGCGCACGTTGACGGCGAAGTCGCGGCCGCCGGGGACGAGGTCGGCGTCCCCGTGGTGGCGCAGGGCGTCGAGCCCCGCGGCGGCGTCGGTCATGCCCGCAGCCTAGAGCCGAGGCCGGGCCGCGGGGCCGCCGGGACGCGTCTCTGCCAGGATGGGGCCATGGCCGTCCGCCCCACCCTGCTCGTCGACCTCGACGGGACCATCACCGACTCCCTGCCCGGCATCGCCGCCTCCCTGCACCACGCGCTCGCGGCCGTGGACGCCGCCTGGGACGACTCGCGCGACATCCGGCAGATCGCCGGCCCGCCGATGCCGGAGACCCTCGCCTCGCTCGGGCTCGAGGGCGACCGCGCCGAGCGCGCGCTGGCCGCGTACCGGGAGCGCTACGACGCGATCGGCTGGTCGGAGAACTCCGTCTTCGACGGCATGGGCGACCTACTGGCCCGCCTGGCCGCCGACGGCTACCGGATGGCCGTGGCCACGAGCAAGGCCGAGACGTCGGCGCGGCGCATCCTCACCCACTTCGGGCTCGCCGACCACTTCGCCTTTGTCGGCGGCGCCGACCTGGCGGTGGGCCGCTCGGCCAAGGTCGACGTGGTGGCGCACAGCCTCGCCGCGCTCGGGATCGAGCCGGTCCCCGCGACCCGCGGCGGCACCGGCGAGGTGCTCATGATCGGCGACCGCGCCCACGACGTCGAGGGCGCGGCCCACCACGGCATCCCCACGGCGCTCGTACGCTGGGGCTACGGCTCGCCCCGCGAGTGGGACACCGCCCGCTGGTCCGCGGCCGACACCACCGAGTTGGAGAGGATCGTCCATGCCTGGTGACGCCGCCCCCGGGGCCGTGCGGGTCGTGTTCGTCTGCACCGGCAACATCTGCCGCTCCCCCATGGCCGAGGTCATGGCGCGCCGCGCGTTCGAGGAGGCCGGGCTGGCCGACCGCGTGACCGTCTCGAGCGTCGGCACCGGCGGCTGGCACGTCGGCGACGGCATGGACCCGCGCGCCGCCGCCGAGCTCGAGCGGCACGGCTACGCGTCGGCCCACACCGCCGCCCAGCTCGCCGACGACGACCACACCGCCCACCTCCTCGTGGCGCTCGACCGCGGGCACCGCGCCCACCTGCACCACGCGGGCGTCGAGCCCGACCGGGTGCGCCTGCTGCGCTCGTTCGACCCCGACGCCCACGGCGAAGACGTGGCCGACCCCTACTACGGCGACCACACCGACTTCACCCGCACCCGCGTCGAGATCACCGCCGCCCTCCCCGGGCTGGTGGACGAGGTCCGCGACCTGCTTGGGTAGCCGCCGGCGCGGGACGGTTACGCTGGAGGAATGCAGGCACTGCGGCGATTCCTCAGCCCCGGATGGGTCCTCGGCCTCCTGGCCGTGGTCCTGTTCACGTGGGCCTGCTTCGCCCTGCTCGCCCCGTGGCAGCTGGGCAAGAGCGACGACCTGGACGCCCGCAACGCCCGCCTCGCCGAGTCCATCGAGGCCGCCCCCGAGCCCCTGGGGCAGGTCGTGGGATCCCCGGCCGACTTCGTCGAGCGCGAGTGGCGGCTCGTCACCCTCGAGGGCACGTGGCAGCCGGACGCCGAGGCCCTGCTGCGCCTGCGCTCCGTCGACGGCGAGTTGGTCTACCAGATCCTCACGGTATTCCGGGGCGCCGACGGCGAGGAGTTCCTCGTCAACCGCGGCTGGGTGCCCGTCGGCGAGAACAACACCGTGCCCGACTACCCCCGCGCCCCGTCCGAGCCGGTCGAGATCACCGCGCGCCTCCGCGCGACCGAGGCGGGCCAGGCCGAGCCGGTGCTCGTGGACGGGCGGCAGGCGGTCCGGGTGGTGGACCCCGCCGTGCTCGGCGAGACCCTGGGCCACGACCTCGAACCGGCCGGCTACCTGCAGCTCACCGGCGACCAGCCGGGGTCGCTGACCCCCGCGCCGGTCCCGGGCATCGAGAGCGGCCCCTACCTCTCCTACGGCCTGCAGTGGCTGCTGTTCGGCCTGCTCGCCCCCGTGGGCCTGGCCTACTTCGCGTGGAGCGAGATGCGCACGCGCCGCCGGGTCGCCGAGCAGGAGGCGCCCCAGTCGTCGTCCGCGGCCCCGGCGGGCGGCGGGGGTGACGGCGAGGGCGG
>DUTZ01000096.1 GCA_012841845.1 Actinomycetales bacterium
CGGCCCGGCCGCCGAGCCGGGCCCGCCCGACGGCTAGCCGCGTCCCACCCGACCGGCAGCCCCACGAACTCCCTGCTCGCGCGCAGCCAGCGCGCGACACCCACCCCACGGAGAGACGAACTATGACACGAGCACGCACCACCCGACCCGGCACCGTCCGCTTCGTCGGCGGCGGCCCCGGCAACGCGGGGATGCTCACCCTGCGCGCCCGCGAGGTCCTCGCCGGCACCGCGCTGG
Organism: Actinomycetales bacterium; assembly: GCA_012841845.1. Taxonomy (GTDB): domain Bacteria; phylum Actinomycetota; class Actinomycetes; order Mycobacteriales; family Mycobacteriaceae; genus Dietzia. Next base: position 238 of record DUTZ01000096.1, read on the forward strand.
TCTTCGCCGACGCCGACGTCTCCACCGAGGTACTCGACCTGGTGGCCACCGAGGTGCCGGTGCCGCAGGAGCTGCTCGACGCACGGCAGGCCGAGATGGACGCCGCCGTGGCCGCCGAGGACAAGGCCGAGGTCAAGCGGCTCAAGGCACTGCCCGCCCCCACCGCCGCCGACATCCGGCCCGTCCTGGGCGAGCCCGCCGCCGTGGCCAAGCAGCTCACCGCCGAGGCCAAGAAGGGCCGTGATGTCGTGCGCCTCGTGGCCGGCGACCCCATGACGACCGACGCGACCGTCACCGAGATCGCCGCCGTCGGCCGCACCGTGGTGCCGTTCGAGGTCGTGCCCGGCGTCGCCGAGGCCACCGCCGTCCCCGCGTTCGCCGGCATCGCGCTCGGCTCCGGCTACGTCTTCGCCGACAGCCGCGGCAAGGTCGACTGGCCGGCGCTCGTCGGCGCCCGCGGCCCGATCGTCCTGCGCACCACCGGCCGGCACCTCGCCGAGGCCGCGTCCGAGCTCGCCGAGCAGGGCCTGGCCGCCGGCACGCCCGTCACCGTGACGTGCTCCGGCTCCCTGTGCGCGCAGAAGTCCGCCGACGGCACGCTCGCCACCATGGCAGAGCTGGGCCGCGACATGGAGGGGGATCTGGTCGTGACCATCGGCAAGTCCGCCGGCGAGCGGCACCGCCACCAGTGGTGGGAGTCCCGCGCGATGTTCGGCTGGAACGTCCTCGTGCCCCGCACCAAGGCGCAGTCCGCCGAGATGAGCGAGCGGATCTCCGAGCACGGCGCCGTGCCCGTCGAGGTGCCGACCATCGCCGTCGAGCCGCCCCGCAGCCCCGCCCAGATGGAGCGGGCCGTCAAGGGCCTCGTCGACGGCCGCTACCAGTGGGTCGTGTTCACCTCCACCAACGCCGTGCGCGCCGTGTGGGAGAAGTTCTGCGAGTTCGGGCTCGACGCCCGCGCGTTCTCCGGCGTCAAGATCGCCTGCGTCGGCGAGGGCACCGCGGCCCGCGTCCGCGAGCTCGGCATCCAGCCCGAGCTGCTGCCCACCGGCGAGCAGTCCAGCCTGGGCCTGCTCGAGGTGTTCCCGCCGTACGACGACGTCCTGGACCCCGTCAACCGGGTCCTGCTGCCGCGCGCCGACATCGCCACCGAGACCCTCGCCGAGGGCCTCACCAACCAGGGCTGGGAGATCGAGGACGTCACCGCCTACCGCACCGTCCGCGCCGCGCCGCCGGCCGCCGAGATCCGCGAGATGATCAAGACCGGCGGCTTCGACGCCGTCTGCTTCACCTCCTCCTCGACGGTCCGCAACCTCGTGGGGATCGCCGGCAAGCCGCACGCCCGCACGCTCATCGCGTGCATCGGCCCGCGGACCGCCGAGACCGCCGCCGAGTTCGGCCTGCGCGTGGACGTGCAGCCCGAGAACGCCTCGGTGCTCGAGCTGGTGGACTCCCTCGCCGCGCACGCCGAGGCGCTGCGGGCGGCCGGCGAGCTGCCCCCGCC
>DUTZ01000003.1 GCA_012841845.1 Actinomycetales bacterium
GACAAGGTCGACACCGAGATCCCCTCCCCCGTCGCCGGCACCCTGCTGGAGATCGTCGCCGAGGAGGACGAGACCGTCGAGGTGGGCGCCAAGCTCGCCGTCATCGGCGACGAGTCCGACGCCGACGACGCCGACGATGACGACGACGATGACGCGGCCGAGCCCGAGGACGAGGGCACCCCCGAGGAGGCCGAGGAGGCCCGCCCGGACGACGCGGACAAGCAGGCCGAGGGCGACGCCACGGACGCCTCCGGCGCCGAGGAGCAGGACGACGCGTCCGGCAAGACCCCGGACGCCGAGAAGAAGGCCGCGGAGAAGGCGGACGCCAGGACCGCGGAGAAGTCCGAGAAGAAGCCCGCGAAGGACGAGTCGTCGGAGGGTACCCCGAAGCGGGCCGAGCCCGCGGCGGCTGCCAAGGCGGGCACGACGCCCTACGTCACCCCGCTCGTGCGCAAGCTCGCGCAGGAGCACGGCGTGGACCTGGAGACGGTCAAGGGCACCGGCATCGGTGGCCGCATCCGCAAGCAGGACATCCTCGCCGCGGCCAAGGGCGAGGGCGAGGGCGCCGACTCCGGTGCCGAGGCCCCCGCCGCGGAGAAGAAGGCCTCCGGCGGCCCGTCGAGCGCCGGGGTCCGTCCCGAGCTCGCCGAGCTGCGCGGCACCACCCAGAAGGCCAACCGGATCCGCAAGATCACGGCGCAGAAGACCCGCGAGTCGCTGCAGCAGAGCGCCCAGCTCACGCAGGTCTTCGAGGTGGACATGACCCGGGTGGCCCAGCTGCGGGCCGAGGTCAAGGAGCAGTTCGCCGAGAAGCACGACGTCAAGCTGACGTACCTGCCGTTCTACGCGAAGGCCGTGGTCGAGGCCCTGGTCTCGCACCCGAACGTCAACGCGTCGTACGACGAGGAGTCCAACGAGATCACCTACCACGAGTCGGTGAACCTCGGCATCGCGGTGGACACCGAGAAGGGCCTGCTCTCGCCGGTCATCAAGGACGCGCAGGACATGGACATCCCGGCCCTGGCCAAGGCAATCATCGACCTGGCCGAGCGGGCGCGGGCGTCCAAGCTCACGCCCAACGACCTGTCGGGCGGCACGTTCACCATCACCAACATCGGCAGCGAGGGCGCGCTGTTCGACACGCCGATCCTCGTGCCGCCGCAGGCGGCGATGCTCGGCACCGGCGCGATCGTGCGGCGCCCGGTGGTGGACTCGGACGACGACGGCGAGGCGATCGCCATCCGGTCGATGGGCTACATCCCGCTGACCTACGATCACCGCCTCATCGACGGCGCCGACGCCGGCCGCTTCCTCACCACGGTCAAGGACCGGCTGCAGAAGGCGGAGTTCGAGGGCGATCTCGGGCTGTAGTCACGACGTACGCCACGCGACGGGCGTCCTCCCCCGCGGAGGGCGCCCGTCGTCGTCATCCCTGACCCACGCCTACTCTGGACGGCATGTCCCATACCGGTCAGTCCCTGCGCCGCGATCCGGCCGAGCCGGAGATCCGCCGCCTCGGCACCGTCGAGTACACCCCCACCTGGGAGCTGCAGCGCACGCTCGCCACCGAACGGGCCGACGGTCTCCGGGGCGACACGCTGCTGTTGCTGGAGCACCCGCCCACGTACACGGCGGGCAAGCGCACCGAACCGTCGGACCGCCCCGTCGACGGCACGCCGGTGGTCGACGTGGACCGGGGCGGCCGCATCACGTGGCACGGCCCGGGCCAGCTCGTCGGGTATCCCCTCGTGGCGCTCGCCGAGCCGGTGGACGTGGTGGAGTTCGTCCGCCGCATCGAGCAGGCGCTCATCACCACCTGCGCCCGGCTCGGGGTCGAGGCCGGCCGGGTCGAGGGCCGCTCGGGGGTGTGGTGCACGGCCGACGGCGACCGGCCCGAGCGCAAGATCGCGGCCATCGGGATCCGGGTGCAGCGGGGCGTGACGATGCACGGCTTCGCCCTCAACTGCGACTGCGACCTCGGCGCGTACTCCCGGATCGTCCCCTGCGGCATCGCCGACGCCGGTGTCACCTCGCTCTCGGCGGAGCTCGGCCGGGACGTCACGGTGGCCGAGGTGCTCGACCAGGTCACCACCGACCTGGTAGACGCCCTCGACGGCCGGCTGCCCGTGTCCTGAAAGCGGCGTACCCTCGGGGTCGTGACTGTGACTCCCGAAGGCCGCAAGCTGCTCCGCATCGAGGCCCGTAACGCCGAGACCCCGATCGAACGCAAGCCGTCGTGGATCCGCACCCGCGCCACCATGGGCCCGGAGTACAAGGAACTCAAGGGCCTCGTGCGCGGCGGCGGGCTGCACACGGTGTGCGAGGAGGCGGGCTGCCCCAACATCTACGAGTGTTGGGAGGACCGCGAGGCCACCTTCCTCATCGGCGGCGAGCAGTGCACGCGGCGGTGCGACTTCTGCCAGATCGACACCGGGAAGCCGAGCGCCCTGGACCGTGACGAGCCGCGGCGCGTGGCCGAGTCGGTGCGCGAGATGGGCCTGCGCTACTCCACGATCACCGGGGTGGCACGAGACGACCTGGAGGACGGCGGCGCGTGGCTGTACGCGGAGACCGTCCGCAAGATCCACGAACTCAACCCCAATACGGGTGTCGAGAACCTCATCCCCGACTTCAACGGGAACCCGGACCAGCTCGCCGAGGTCTTCGACTCCCGCCCCGAGGTGCTCGCGCACAACCTCGAGACGGTGCCGCGGGTGTTCAAACGCATCCGCCCTGCCTTCCGCTACGACCGTTCGCTCGAGGTGATCCGCGCCGCCCGTGACTTCGGTCTGGTGACCAAGTCCAACCTCATCCTCGGCATGGGCGAGACCACCGAGGAGATCGTCGAGGCCATGCGCGACCTGCACTCCGCGGGCTGCGACCTCATCACCATCACCCAGTACCTGCGCCCGAGCGCGCGGCACCACCCCATCGACCGGTGGGTCAAGCCCGAGGAGTTCGTCGAGCTGTCGGACCAGGCGCGCGAGATCGGGTTCGCCGGCGTCATGGCCGGGCCGCTGGTGCGGTCCTCGTACCGCGCGGGCAAGCTCTACGCCCAGGCCATGGCGCACCGTGGCCAGGACGTTCCGGACAACCTCCGCCACCTCACCACCGAGGGCTCCGCCGCCCAGGAGGCCTCGAGCGTGCTAGAACGCACCCGCGCCTGAGCCGCGGTTCCCGACCCGTGGTGTCCGCCACGTATCCTGGTGGGCATGGCGAAGAGCGAGGTCAGCAAGGCGGACAAGAAGGCGGCCCGGGCCGCACGGCGGCAGGCCGCCAAGGAGCAGCGCGGCCAGATGTGGCAGGCGCTCAAGATCCAGTCCAAGCAGGACAAGCTCCTGTGGCCGCTGATGATCGGCGCCGTGGTGCTCTCGGCCGCGGTGTTCTTCCTCCTGGGCATGCTGTGGGGCGGGCAGTGGTGGATGCTGCCGCTGGGTGTGCTCGTGGGCGTGATGCTCGCCATGCTCGTCTTCACCCGACGCGTCCAGAACACCGTCTACGCGCGGGCCGAGGGCCAGCCGGGCGCGGCCGCGTGGGCGCTCGACCAGCTCCGCTCGGGGTGGCGCGTGAGCCAGGCCGTGGCCGCCACGACCAACTTCGACGCCGTGCACCGCGTGGTCGGCCGCTGCGGGATCGTGCTCGTGGGCGAGGGGCAGCCGCACCGGCTCAAGCCGCTCATGACGCAGGAGAAGAAGAAGGTCGCCCGGATCGTGGGCGACACCCCGATCTACGAGCTCATCGTGGGCGAGGAGGAGGGCGCGAGCCCCGAGCAGGTGCCGTTGCGCAAGCTCACCCGCCGGCTCACCCGCTACCCGATGAACATCAACCGGGCGAAGGTCGACGCGCTCGACGGCCGCCTCCGCGCGCTGAGCACCAAGACCGGCATCCAGAACCAGATGCCCAAGGGCCCGCTCCCGCAGGGTGCCAAGGTCCGCAACATGCAGCGCTCCGCCCGGCGCCGCAGCTGATCCGGCGCCGCAGCTGATCCGGCGCCGCGGCCGGACTCAGCGGGTGCGGATGAGCGCGGTTCCCGTGGCGCGGTCGTGCATGCCGCGGCCGTCCTCGTCCTGGATGAGCGGCGGCAGCAGGAAGACGATGAAGAGCACGCGGACGACCGAGCGCCACAGTCCGACCCGCTCGGGGGCGTCGATCCTGGCGACCCCGAGCCCCAGCAGCGCCTGACCGGGAGTCTGGGCGAAGAGCCACACGCAGATCACGCCGATGACGCCCCACAGGAAGAGGACGGCCCAGCTGGCGACGCCGGCGAAGCTCTCCGCGCCGAAGGCGCCGGGCCCGGCCACGGCGACGGTCGCCCCGACGATCGCGTACGCCAGGAGCCAGTCCACGAGGAGCGCACCCACGCGCACCCCCAGCGAGGCGATCGAGCCCTCGCCGTACTCGGGCAGGCCGAGCCGCTCGCCCTTGTAGGCCTGTTCCGGCCCGTCGCCGGAGGAGGTGGGGCCCGTGAGCCAGGATCCGGTGAGTTCACGCATGTCGACAAGGGTAGCGGGGGCGGCCGGAATCCCCATGTCACCGGCCCCGCCGCCGGGGGCGACTAGGCTCGTCCCCCAGGGCCGGGACACCCGCGACGTCGCGTAACACCGCCGAAACATTCGGTTGACGGCCGGGCAACACCGCCCCCCTACCGTGAGGTCATCGCACGACGGGAGGCACCGGTCACCCGCCGCCAAGAGAGACGAGGAGCGACACCGTGGGATTCTCCACTCCGGACGAGGTCATCAAGTACATCAAGGACGAGGGCGTCGAGTACGTCGACATCCGGTTCACCGACCTGCCGGGTAACGAGCAGCACTTCACCATCGCCGCCGCCGCGTTCGACGAGGACGTGTTCGAGGACGGCCTGGCGTTCGACGGCTCGTCGATCCGCGGGTTCCAGTCGATCCACGAGTCCGACATGATGCTGCTCCCCGACGTCGCCACGGCCCGTCTGGACCAGTTCCGGGCCGCCAAGACGCTCAACATCAGCTGCTTCGTCCACGACCCCTTCACCCGCGAGGCCTACAGCCGCGATCCCCGCAACGTCGCCCGCAAGGCCGAGGAGTACCTGGCCTCGACGGGCATCGCCGACACCTGCTTCTTCGGCGCCGAGGCCGAGTTCTTCGTGTTCGACTCGGTGCGGTACGGCTCCACCCCCAACAGCTCGTTCTACGAGCTGGACGCGGACTCGGCCGGCTGGAACACCGCCGCCGAGACCAACATCGACGGCTCGCCGAACCTCGGCTACAAGGTCCGCCCCAAGGGCGGCTACTTCCCCGTCGCCCCGTACGACCAGTACGTGGACCTGCGCGACCAGATGTCCACCAACCTCACCAACGCGGGCTTCGAGCTCGAGCGGTTCCACCACGAGGTCGCCAGCGGGCAGCAGGAGATCAACTACAAGTTCAACACCCTGCTCCACGCCGCCGACGACGTGCAGCTGTTCAAGTACATCGTCAAGAACACGGCCTGGAAGAACGGCAAGTCCGCCACCTTCATGCCCAAGCCGATCTTCGGCGACAACGGCTCGGGCATGCACGCCCACCAGTCGCTGTGGAAGGACGGCCAGCCACTGTTCCACGACGAGTCCGGCTACGCGGGGCTGTCGGACATCGCCCGCCACTACATCGGCGGCATCCTGCACCACGCGCCGTCGCTGCTGGCCTTCACCAACCCCACGATCAACTCGTACCACCGGCTCGTCCCGGGCTACGAGGCGCCGATCAACCTCGTGTACTCGCAGCGCAACCGCTCGGCCTGTGTGCGCATCCCGATCACGGGTAACAACCCCAAGGCCAAGCGCATCGAGTTCCGCTGCCCCGACTCCTCCGGCAACCCGTACTTCGCGTTCGCCGCGATGATGATGGCCGGACTGGACGGCGTCAAGAACAAGATCGAGCCGCTCGCGCCGGTCGACAAGGACCTCTACGAGCTCCCGCCGGAGGAGGCCGCCGACATCCCGCAGGCGCCCACCTCGCTGCCGGCCGTCATCGACCGCCTCGAGGCCGACCACGAGTACCTCACCGAGGGCGGCGTCTTCACCGAGGACCTCATCGAGAACTGGATCGCCTACAAGCGCGAGAAGGAGATCGCCCCGGTCAACCTGCGCCCGCACCCCCACGAGTTCGAGCTCTACTACGACTGCTGAGCAGGTATACGCCGCGGGGCCCCGCCGGAGGATTCTCCGGAGGGGCCCCGCGGTTCGTCACGTCCGGTGTCAGTTCACCACCACGGGCGGCTCCGGCTCCGGCTCCGGCTCGGGAGCGGGCTCCGGCTCGGGTTCCGGCTGGGGCTCGGGTTCCGGCTCGGGAGCGGGCGGAGGCGCCGGCCCGTCGGCC
>DUTZ01000097.1 GCA_012841845.1 Actinomycetales bacterium
CCGCCGCGAGGCCGAGCAGGCCCGCATCATCGCCGAGGAGCAGATCGCCGTCGCCCAGCGGGCGCTCGTCCTGCGCCAGGCCGAGATCCAGGCCGAGACGGACGCCGCGCGCGCCCAGGCGGCGGCGTCCGGGCCGCTGGCCCAGGCCGACCGCGACCAGGCGATCCTGCTCGAGCAGGAGAAGGTCGCCGTCGCGCAGGCCGCGCTGAAGGACCGCCAGCTCGACACCGAGGTCCGCAAGCCGGCCGACGCCGAGCGCTACCGCCTCGAGACCGAGGCCGCCGCGAAGCGCCAGGCCGCGATCCTGGCCGCCGAGGCGAACAAGGCCGCCGCCATCGCCAGCGCCGAGGCCGACGCCGAGAAGGCCCGCCTCACCGGTGAGGGCGAGAAGTCACGCCGTTCCGCGCTCGCCGAGGCCGAGGCCATCGAGGGCGCCAAGCGCGGTGAGGCCGAGAAGGCCCGCCGTATCGCCGAGGCGCAGGCCGTACGCGAGGAGGGCGAGGCGAAGGCCACCGCCGTGCTCGCCGTCGGACAGGCCGAGGCCGAGGCCATGGACAAGCGCGCCGAGGCGTTCGCGCACTACAACGACGCCGCGGTGCTGCAGATGCTGATCGAGGTGCTGCCCCAGATGGCCGAGAAGGTGGCCGCGCCGCTGGGCAACATCGACAAGCTCACGGTCGTGAGCAGCGACGGGGTGTCGGCGCTGCCGCGCCAGGTCACCGACAACCTGATGCAGACACTGCAGATGGTCAAGGACACGACGGGCTACGACCTCACCGCGATCCTCGACCGGTTCGCGCGCAAGGTGGACGAGGAGCCGGCCGCGGCCGAGCGCACCGTGGTGAAGGGCGACGTCGCCGAGGGCTGAGGGGGCCCGACGGCTCAGGCCAGCGAGAGGAACAGCTTCTCGAGCTTGGCCGTGTCCATCGGGTTGTGCTCGGGGTCGGACATGCAGGACTTCAGGCCGGTGGAGATGGTCAGGAACCCGGCCCGGTCGATCGCCTTGGAGACGGCGGCCAGCTGGGTGACGATGTCCTCGCACTCGCGGCCGGACTCGATCATGGTGATGATGCCGCCCAGTTGACCCTGTGCTCGCTTGAGCCGGGTCACGACGGTGGCCATGTCGACGGGATCGAGTTCCATGGGAGCCTCCTGCAGCCGGTGATTGTTCAATCATACCCCTCCCCGTATGCGGGTCCCCGCCGTCGTGGGGCCGGCGGCGCGCCGATAGGATGGCGACGCCCCACCCGTCACCGAATGGAGAACGACTCGCCATGGCAACCCCCACCACCGACCACCACGGCCGCCTGCTGAAGGAGCTGGCCTCGGAGGTCAAGAAGCTCCGGGGATGGGCGGCGTCCGACGAGTCGGTGGCCGAGCGCCTGACCGACGCGCTCAACGAACTCACCGCCCAGCGCCTGCTCTCCCACCAGTACGTGACCGCCGTGGAGGACGCCCAGGACGCCCTCACCCGCGCCAACCGGCTGGTGGCCGCGCACGGCGCCGTGGGCCCCTTCACCCCCATTGACGACGGCGTCCGGTTCTTCACCGCGACCACGCACCTGGCCGCCACCCAGGTCGGCGCCGGCCAGCCGGCACTCGGTGGCCAGATGGCCACCGCGCTGCGGGGCTGGGTCGGGTTGCTCCCCCACGTCGACCTCACCCCCTACGTCGGCGCCCGCACCGCGACGTGGCTGCTGATGGCCCACGGTTCCGCGGCCCTGGCCGCGGGTGACGTGGGGGCGGCGAACGCATGGTCGGACGCCGCGGTGGCCCGGGCACGCGAGGGCGGCCTCGCTTCCACCGAGGATGCTCCCGTGCTCGTGGACGCCCTGCGTCGGGCCGCTGCCGCCCGCTGGATCGCGGGGGTCCCCCACGACGCCATCGAACTGTCCCGCGATGCCGTGGACGCCGCGACCGCGGTCGCGGCGCCGGTGCTGTCGGCGTCCGGACGTGTCGCCGACTCCTGGGCCGAGCGAGTCGTGCGCCCCCTGCTGGACGCCCGCCGCGACCTCGCCGACCGCTTGGTGGCCTCGGGTGACGTCGAGGCCGGGCTGGCCGAACGTCGGGACCTGGCCGAGATGCTGCGCGCCCAGTCCGGACGCCTCGGGGCCCCGGCCCGCGACGCCCTCGCGCGCACGCTGGCCGACCTTGCCCACGACCTCTCGGGGCTGGACCGCGACGACGAGGCCCTCGACGCAGCCGGTCACGCCGCCGAGGTGGCTGGCGAACTGGCCTCGAACGAGCCCATCGTGGGGCAGCACCTCGACGCCCAGTTCGCCGCCGTGACCGAGCTCGCGCGGGTGCTGGTACGGCGGGGCGAGCACGAGGAGGCCGCCGAGGCCCTCGCCTCGCTGTTCGACCGCTTCGGTTCGTTGCGCCGCCCGGCCGGCCATGAGTCCGCCCTGGCCGGTGCGACGCTGGTGCGCGCCGAGGTCGAGCGCGCCTCCGGCGACCACGAAGCTTCCGAGCGCTCGCTGCGCGAGTTCCACAGCCTGGTGTCCGGCCTGCGCGAGGCGCTGCCGGCTGCTGGGGCGGTGTACGCCGACGTCCCCGCCGAGGCGTTCGCGCGGGACCATTTCCGCGGCGTCGCGACCCGGTCACCGCTCCCGACCCCGTCGTGGTCGAACCTCTCCGGCGCGGACGCCCTCGCCGCCGCCACGCGTACCCCGTTGGCTGTTCCGGCCCCCGAGGCACCGGTCGAGCCCGAGCTGGTGGTCGAGCCCGAACCCATCTGGGAGCCCGAGCCGGTCGTCGTTCCGGAGCCGGAGCCCGCCTGGGAGCCGGAGCCCGTGGTCGAGCCCGCGGTCGAGCCCGTGGTCGAGCCCGCGGTCGAGCCCGTGGTCGAGCCCGAACCTGAGCCCGTGGTCGAGCCCGAGCCCGTGGTCGAGCCCGAGCCCATCGAGGTTGCCGAACCTGTCTGGGAGCCCGCGCCGACCCCCGAACCGCAACCCGCGGCGTCCGAGCCGTCGCGCCTGGACGTGGCCCGCGAGGCCCTCGAGGCGGCCCGCGCCAGCG
>DUTZ01000098.1 GCA_012841845.1 Actinomycetales bacterium
GAGGGCGGAGCGGGCCACGTCGCCCAGGCGGGCGGGGGCGTACTCGGGGTCGTCGGCGGCGCCCGCGGCCGCGGCGACGAGGGTGTGGAGCTCGCGGTCACTGGTCTCTACACCCGTACCGACGTTGAAGCGCAGGCCGGCCGCCTCCGGGACCGTGGCGGCGCGGACGAAGGCGTCCACCACGTCGTCCACGTACACGTAGTCGCGGGTGTTGCCGCCGTCGCCGAACACCCGCGTGGGCTCGCCGGCCAGCAGGCGCTGGGAGAAGATCGCCACCACGCCGGCCTCGCCGTGCGGGTCCTGGCGCGGGCCGTACACGTTGGCCGGGGCGACGGCCGCCCACTCGAGGCCGTACAGCTTGGCGTACATCTCCAGGTAGATCTCGCCGGCCACCTTGCCGGCGGCGTACGGGCTCATGGGGTCCACGGGCCGCGTCTCGGCGACGGGCAGCTCGGTGACGGGGCCGTAGATGGAGCCGCCGGAGGAGGTGAAGACGATCCGGCGGACTCCGGCCCGGCGCGCGGCCTCGGCCAGGCGGACGGTGCCCACCACGTTGACCTCGGCGTCGTGCACCGGGTCGTCGACGGACAGGCGCACGTCGATCTGCGCCGCGAGGTGGAACACCACGTCGGGTCGCGCCCGCTCCACCACGTCCGCGATCGCCGGGTCGGCGATCGACAGCTCGTGAAAGACGAAGCGGTCGCCGGCCCCGCGGGCGGCGTCCAGGTTCTCCGCCCGGCCGCGGGACAGGTCGTCCACCACCGTCACCTCGTGGCCCTCCGCCAGCAGGCGGTCCACCAGCGTCGAGCCGATGAATCCGGCCCCGCCGGTCACGAGTGCGCGCATGTGCATCCCCTCCCGGTGTGCGGCGTCGCCGCCGCGCCGCCCCGGCGGGCGACCGTCACCAGGGTACGGCGCGGCCCGTCACCCGGTCCCGTACTCGACGCTCGCGCGGGTGAGCGGGGTGCGCTGCTCGGGCGGGAAGGGCGACGAGGCCCGGATCCGGTCCAGTTCGGCGTCGGTGAACGCGGCCCGTACCGCGAAGATCCGGACGTGCGTGTCCGCGTACACCTTGAGCAGCCCGGGCGTGTCATCGAGCTCGAGCAGGTGCGGGTTGGGCTTCTGGAAGCCCCAGTAGTTGGGCGGGCTGATGTACACGTAGGTCACGCCCAGCTCGGCGAGCGCGGAGTCCACGCGCGGGTTGAGGCCCGCCTGGTCCATCGTGTGGAAGAGGAACGAGGTGAGCGGGGCCGTGTCCAGCGGCGCGAGGTAGTGGCGCTCGGTGGAGGGCAGGCCGTGGGTGGCGTACATCCAGCCCGAGCCCTCGTCGGGGTTGGTGTAGACGAGGCCCGTGTAGGCCTGCGGCTGCTCGGCCAGCCAGTCGAACGCCCGCAGGTCGTGGGCGCCCACCATCCGTGCCCACCGCTGGCTCGTGCCAGCGGCGACCGCGTACTCGGGCGAGGCCTGGATCACCCACGACCCGGTGGCCACCAGCGCGATCAGGGCGGTCATGAGCCGGGTCGCCGTGCCGCCCCGGCCGGCGCCGTCGGTGACCGGGTCGACCAGCCGGCCGAGCCACCCGGCCACCAGTTGCGCGGTGACGCCCACCCCCACGCCGACGACCGCCGCCACGACGATCGCGAGGATCACGCCGATGCGCCGCGGGTCGTTGTAGTAGACGCTGCCCGCGACCCGCAGCCACCCGCCGGTCCAGTTGCCGAACACGCTCATGGCGTTGACGCACACCACCAGCAGTCCGCCCCACAGCAGCACCGGCCACAGGACGAGGCGCCGCAGCAGGACCAGCAGGCCGAGGGCCGCCAGCGAGAGGAGCACCCAGCGGATGCCCCAGTCCTGGACGTGCCGCACCTGCAGCGTGACCGCCTTGCCCCAGGTCTCGGCGCGGTCGAGGCCGATCTCGAACTCGAAGGACGCGATGTCGTCGGCGTCCCCGGACACGATGAGGACCTGCGGCAGCAGCGTCAGTCCCCCGGCCAGGGCGACCCCGGCGAGCACCGCGAGGTCGCGCAACCGCGTCCGCACCGGCCGCCTCAGTCCCTCGAAGAGCCACCAGAACAGGACGAACACCCCGGTGGTGACCATCGCCGAGGGGTGCACTCCGCCGACCCCCACCAGGCCGAGCGCGGCCAGCGGCAGGAGCCGCCGCTCGGCGAGCGCGGCCACCGTGACGGCGGCGACGACGCAGGCGAGACCGTTGGCGGCGGCCGACGGGGTGGCCGCCACCATGATCTCGACGAACGGCAGGCCCGGGAACAGCGGCGTGGCCATCGCGGCCACGGCGGCGGCGGTCGCCGAGGCGGACCGGGAGAAGCGGTCCCGCGTGATGAGCCAGGCCAGGGCGGCAACGCCGAGCGGAAAGGCGAGGGCGAGCGACCCGATCTGCACGAGGTTGTAGGTCTCCACCGCGCCGATCCCGCGCAGGCCCATGACGAGGGCGGCCACGGCGTGCCACGTGCTCGGGTAGTAGAGGGGCGCCGCGTTCTCCGGGTAGCGCAACTCGCCGGCCCGGTCGGGGGCGGCCTGGCCCTCGTCGTGGATGAACCGGATGTAGTTGGCGTGCCAGTGCGCGTCCCAGCCCTGGAAGATGTCGGCGGTGCCGCCGGGGGTCGCGGACAGTTCGGTGATGACCATCTGGCCGATGAGCCACGCGCTCACCAGCACGGACGCGCCGGGCAGCAGCCACCACCAGCCGCGGGCGGTCCGGGCGCGGGCAGCACGGTCGGAGCGGC
>DUTZ01000099.1 GCA_012841845.1 Actinomycetales bacterium
CGCTGGCGCGGGCACCTGCACGCCGCGGGCATGACGCTCGGCGTGTACGCCAACGCGCCCACGATCGACTGGTGCCGCCAGCGCGGCCTCGGGCAGTACTTCTGGCAGCACGACTGGGGCTCGGGCGGCCGCCTCAACCCGGCCGCCACCCTCCACCAGAAGGCCGGCCGACAGTGGGCCGTGGGCGGCGTGATGAGCGACATCAACGACGTCTACGCGCTGGACTTCGGCCAGTGGTGGCCGCTGGACCCGATCACGCTGGCCGCCGGCAGCCTGAGCTGATCGGCGGGCCGCGCGCCGTCCGGCACGGGGCGGGACCGTCTCAGTCGACGGTGATCTCGCCCATCGTGCCCCACTCCTCGCCGTCGGCGGTGGTGTTGATGATGCGGGGCGTGCGCTCGAGGTACCGGGCGGCGGAGCCGGTGAAGTCGGCGAAGTGCTCCGAGTTCACGTGCTCTGCGGGGGCGTCGCCGTCGCGGAACGCCTCGCACAGCAGGTAGGTGTTCGGCTCGTCGGTGGAGCGGTACCAGTCGAACCACAGGTTCCCCGGCTCGGCGCGGGTGGCCTCGGTGAACGCGCGGGTGATCTCGATCCAGCGGTCGGCGTACTCGGGCTTGACGTCGAATCGGACGTTGATGAGCATCATGCCCCCCATGGTGCCGTCCGAACGCCGCCGCCGGGGGACGTGACTCGCACACGGGGCGGCAACAGGCCTACCCTGGGCCGGGTGACCACCGAGTTGAGCACCGCGAATCCCTGCGTCGCGCCGTCCGAGGCGGACACCTCCGTCCGCGCGGTCTGGGATCGCCTGTCCACCGATGCCCGCACGAGCCGGGACGAGCCGCTCATCGCGGGCCTCGTCCTGGACCTCATCGACGGCTGCGACGACCTGGCGGAGTCGCTCGCCCGGCTCGCCGCCTCCCGCGTCGCGACCCCGGAGATCGGCCGCCACGTGCTGGAGAAGGAGATCCGGGGCGTCCTGGCCGAGAACCCGCACGTCCTCGAGGCGGTCGCGGCGGACCTCGTGGTGAGCCACGAGCGCAACCCCGCCTACCCCAACTACCTCGTGCCGTACCTGTTCGCTAAGGGCTTCCTGGGCCTGCAGGTGCACCGGGTGGCACACGAGATGTGGAACTCGGGCCGCGTCATGGCCGCCTCGTTCCTGCAGAGCCGGGTCTCGGAGGTGTTCGGGATGGACATCCATCCGGCGGCCCGCGTGGGCTCGGGCGTGATGATCGACCACGCCACCGGGATCGTCATCGGCGAGACCTGCGTGATCGGCGACGGCGTCTCGATCCTCCAGAGCGTCACGCTCGGCGGCACGGGTAACGAGGACGGCGACCGGCACCCCAAGATCGGCTCGGGCGTGCTGCTCTCGGCGGGCTCGATCGTGCTCGGCAACGTCCGGGTGGGCGACTGCTCGCGGGTGGCCGCCGGCTCGGTGGTGCTCGACGAGGTGCCGCCGCACACGACGGTCGCCGGGGTGCCCGCCAGGGTGGTCCGCCGGCACGCCGACTCGCTGGTCCCCGCGGACCGCATGGATCAGGAGATCGACCCCGCCGGCTGACGGCCGCGAGGGGCACGACGCGACATGCGCGTACTGGTGGTGGACGACGAGCCGGCGCTGCGCGAGAGCGTGCGCCGCGGGCTCGTGTCCGGCGGCTGGACGGTGGAGACGGCGCCCGACGGCGAGGAGGGCCTCCACCTCGCGTCGGAGGGCGACTTCGACGTGGTGGTCCTGGACATCATGATGCCGCGCCGGAGCGGGTACGACGTGGTCCGCGAGCTGCGCCGCCGCGGCGTGTGGACGCCGGTGCTCATGCTCACCGCCAAGGACGGGGAGTACGACGAGGCCGACGCGTTCGACCTCGGCGCCGACGACTACCTGGTCAAGCCGTTCTCCTTCGTCGTCCTCGAGGCGCGCCTGCGCGCGCTCGTCCGGCGCGGCGCCCCCGAGCGGCCCGCCGCGTTCACCGCCGGCGACCTCGTCGTGGACCCCGCCGCCCGCGAGGTCCGGCGGGGGGACACCCGCATCACGGTGACCGCCCGCGAGTACGCGGTGCTGGAGTTCCTCGTCCGCAACCGGGGCCAGGTGGTGTCCAAGGCGCAGATCCTGAGGGCGGTGTGGGACGCGGCCTACGACGGCGACGACAACATCGTCGAGGTCTACGTCGGCTACCTGCGCCGCAAGATCGACGCCCCGTTCGGGGCGCGCGCCATCGAGACCGTGCGCGGCCAGGGGTACCGGCTCGTCGACTCCACCGCCGCGCGGTAGCTCCCGGGGCCTCAGTCCTCCGGCGCGTCGAGGGGCTCCACGGGGAGCTCGACGACGAAGCGGGCGCCGCCGCCGGGAGCGTCCGCGACGTGGACCGACCCGCCGTGTGAGCGGGTGATCTCGGCGACGATGGCCAGGCCGAGCCCGGACCCGCCGCTGTCGCGGCCGCGGTC